>JAZRIH010000001.1:0-6316 GCA_045645175.1 Eubacteriales bacterium
GGGGCTTCGTCACGGGAAGTACCGACCGCGCTGTCAAGCTCCAGAAGACTGGACATTTCGCCTGTGGAGCTAAATACACCCGTAATGTCAACCAGCTGCTCAAAGGAAAGGGTGGCTGTGAGTTCTGTATCCGAATGGTTAGTTACGGTGATAGTGCGAGTTTCATCCGTCCATTCACCTTCCACACCGCCCACGTATTCGTGACTACCGGGATCCCATTCGCCGGAGGATGTCTTGATATAAGCAAAGGTCATATCATCCCACTCGATATCAACCGAGATGGTCTTATAAATGGCGCCCGTTGGCTGGAAGTCACCGCCAACGGTGATGGTGGCAGATTCGCCGTGCTCACCAACATTCGCTTCCGCAAAAACGGTGACCGACATTGACGCGATCATAAAGACCGCAAGAAAAAACGCAAATAGTTTCTTCATAATATGCAGTTCCTTTCTATGAATTTAACAGACCGAATCAGGTGGCGGAAATTTCAATTGTCAATACGTGTCCAATTTGGGTCCAGGTCTCACCACCGTCGTTGGAGTACGCCAGTTCGTATGTACCTGCGTTTTTAGGCAGTTCCAAGTTCTTTGTGGTCCAGCAGCCCTTCTCAAGGTCATAGGTAGCGCTTTCGATATTGACAATGCAGGAGGTTACTACGAGTCCACTCGAAGTGAGCAACGCGATCTGACAATCATCGCCGGTTGCATAATTCAAATTTTCACCAACCAGGATGACAGGGGGCTTGATCTTGTACGAATCCGGCATATTTCCGGGGATGGTGGCGGCGTATGTGATCCTACCCAAACGGTCAATGTTGACCCCAAGGTAACCGGTTTCCTCGAAGCCGAATGCCGTGATCTCAGGCACGGGAACGTAATATGCCGATTCAATGAGAACGGTGATCTCACCAATCGTATCTGCACTTACGCTGATGCTGCCGCTGATGTTAAAGGTGGCGGTGGCAGAGGGTGCTTCCTCAACCTCCGTATCCACCGCGGAAGCAAGCTCCAGAACGCCGTCGTCCATGGTGCCGCTGCCTTCCGTGAATGCGCCGCTCACGGTGTCAACTCCACTCTCAAAGGAAAGGGTGGCATTGACTTCGGTATTGGAGTGGTTGGTCACGGTGATGTCGGCGCGATCGTTCTCCCAATAGCCTTCGTAGGCACCGGCATACTCATGGGTCTCGGGATTCCAACCAAAATGAACGCCCTCCACATAGGTGAAGGTCATATTCTCCCAAGCCACATCAACGGAAATGATCTGGGTCTCGCTGCTGCCCGTATACTGAATGACGCCGTTGACATTAACGTTTGCCGAACCACCGTTGGCATCAACGGATTCCTCCGCAAAGACGGGAAGCGCCAGGGTTGCAATCATTATGATTGCAAGGAAAAGCGTACACAATTTTTTCATAGCGGGTAGTTCCTTTCTTTGAAATTATCTTACTGCTTTGTAATGGTCACAGTTACCATGCCGACCTTGCCAGCGGTTTCAGCAGTCAGGTGGCCGCCCAAAGTCAATGCAACAGAGCCGGAAGGCGCAGCATCTCTTGCGGTGCCTACTGCGGTGGCCAGGGATAACTGACCGCCGTTGGAGAAAGTACCGGTAACCGTGTCCACTTCCTCGGCATAGGTGAAGGTTGCCTTTACGCCTACATTGGAATGATTGGTGATGGTGATTTCATTTCCGCTGGCGGTCCAACCGCTTTCCACAGCGCCCACATACGCATGCGTGTCGGGGTCCCATTCGCCCTCTGCGCCTTCGGCGTACTCAAAGGTCATGGCGCCCCAGGCGATGTCAACGGAGATCACATCCTCGGCGGTGGAGCCCTCTTTGTAGGTGGCGGAAATGTCGATGCTTGCACTGCCGTTATTGGAATCGACAGACTCTGCCGCCAATACGGTGATGCAGAGGCTCGTCATCAAAACGAGGATGAGCGCGAGAGAAAGTACCTTTTTCATTGGGAGTTCTCCTTTCAAAATGGTTTATAAAATGCATTGCCTTTCGGCTAAATGACTGGGTTATTCCACCACGGTGATCTTGACCTTGCCTTTGGCATCGATCATAGCTTTTTCACCGGTTTCGGGATCGTAGGCCCTGACAACCAACTCGCCGTCATAGCCACCCACCATCAGCCGCTGCTTGGCATATTCATCCAAAACCAGCGTATCCACGCCGTGGCCGGGGGTGATCAAATCGGATTTGGCAATAATCAGATCGCCGATCATAATATAGATTGCTACATTCTGGTTAGAGGCCTGAGGGTTGGCGTACAGAAGGGTCACTTTGTTTTTAGACAGAACCACCCTTACCTCCGTGTTGTAGGTCACGTTGATGGCGCCGCCGCCCTCTGAGCTTTCTATTTTTTCACTTTCATCCCCCTCCAGCGGTTTTTGATTCTGTTCCGTACCTTGTGGGGGATAGTCAGGCGTAATCGGTACACTTCCCTGGTTGCGGAAAAAAACTGCCCATATGGTCGTAGCAGCGGTGCCGGTAAAGAGGACCGCAAGAACGACGATGAGAATGATCAGTTGCTTTTTTGTTAGGATCATAAAACTACCAACCTCC
Organism: Eubacteriales bacterium; assembly: GCA_045645175.1. Lineage (GTDB taxonomy): Bacteria > Bacillota > Clostridia > Oscillospirales > CAG-272 > CAKSQF01. The sequence goes on from JAZRIH010000001.1 coordinate 2,569, forward strand.
TTAAAACATCCGGTGATCAAAGTGGTGATGCCAAATGCCACGCAACTGTCAAAGACGTTAACGCGGCATTGACTGAATCAAGATTGTATGGTAAAATAATTCCGTATGAATTGGGGTGGACTCTGTGTTTCGTTGGCGCGTAGACAGAGTTCTTTCTATAGGAACATAGTTCCTATAGAAAAAGGGTGCCCCATATACTTTCGGAAAAGGCAAGAACTATACCCTCCTTTGATACTCTTGCAAGTGTCATTATAAGGATTTCCACAGTGTTTTACCCCACCCAAACAGACCTAAAAGGGTAGGTAGCACGATACTTTTCAAAAAAGGGTGGGAATTTGGGTAGGATACCCACACAGGAAGGGGATAGAATTATGAAAAAAATCACTGCTATCATCTTAAGCGCTCTTCTTTTTGTCACCTGCTTTGCCGGGTGTGCAGAGCAAGACAAACCGAGCGCAAAAAATCCAGTTACACTGACTATGTGGCATGTCTACGGAAGCCAGACAAAATCTCCGCTGAACGACGCCGTAGATGAATTTAATAAAACGGTAGGCAAGGAGCATGGCATCACGATCAATGTGGTATCTGTCACCAGTTCCTCTGCAATCGACAAAGCATTGGCTGCCTCCGCCAATGGAGAGCCTGGCGCTGAGAAAATGCCGGACCTGTTTACGGCCTATCCCCGCGTTGTGGAAATCGTTGGCAAGGACAAATTGCTGGCTTGGAGCGATTATTTTTCTTCAACAGAACTATCTGCGTTTACCGGCTCCTTCCTTTCGGAAGGATACTTTGACGAGGAGCTTCTGATGTTGCCCATTGCAAAATCCTGCGAAGCTTTTTACCTCAACAAAACGCTGTTTGACCGGTTTGCTGCTGAAAATCAGATTTCCATGGATCAGCTTCGCACCTTTGCAGGTGTTTTCGAAGTGGCCATGGCCTACTACGATTGGTCTGGTGGCCAAAACTTCATGCAGCTCAATGACTTCTACAATTATGCGCTGGTAGGCATGAAGGCATATAACGCAGAATTCATTCGTAACGGGCAACTGAATTTGGATCACGATGCCTTTGAAGCAATTTGGACACCCCTGGCCCGCGCTGCAATTTATGGCGGCATTTGCCTGGAGGATGGTTACGCCGCTTCTCGTTGGAAAACAGTTGAGATCATCGCCAATACAGGCTCTTCGGCCGATGTGTTGTATCAGCCTGACGAAGTTGTATACGCCGATAACACAACGGAAACCATCACCACCCTTGCGCTTCCTTATCCGACCTTTACCAACGATGTGTCCGGCGTTGTATACCGTGGCGGCGGATTATTTGCCATGAGAAGTGAAGATGAGCGCAAGAATGTTGCGGCATATATATTTGCAAAGTGGCTGACCGAAAAAGAACGGAACCTGAATTTCGTAACCCAGTCCGGTTACCTCCCTGTAACGGATGATGCGTTTCATTCCTTGTTTGCAGATATCAACATTGTGAAAAACGAAAAATATCACAGTTTGTATCAGACTGTGGATACCATGATGAAGGACTATACCTTCTATGCGCAGCCGCTTTATAAGGGCGCATCCAACATCCAGCTTGGGTTCGAGACCAATGTAAAAGAAGTACTGCAGGCAGCGCACAACCAATATACGATCCGTGTTGCCGCGGGCGAAGACCCTAATGCAGTATTGGACGAATTGATTCGTTCCTCTCTCGATCAGGTGAAGGAACTGTCGAATTGAGAAGGAGGCAACATCTATGAAATTGATTCGCCTCAGCAGATTCGGTAGTCTTCTAAAACAAGTGAAATCCGAGGGCATTTCCTTACGCAGAAGATTTATTACCTATATTATCTCTACGGTCGCTATGGTGCTGTCACTGGTTTTGCTGCTACTGAGCATTTTTGGTGTCATGAACCCTACCAAATCGCAGATCCTGGATGATCTGGATACGCAGTTATCAGCATATGCGGATCGTATCACCAAAGATTACAATAAGATCGCAGCTTATGCCATTTCGTTCTCTGAGCAAATGGAATCTGAGATCCATGACTATTTGACGCAAAACAATCTGACATTCAAGGATTTGAAAAATAATGCCGAGGCGCTGACAGAACTGCAAGTGCGGTTATACAGCACTGTTTATCTGCATATGCAGCTTGCTCCTTCCAGCGGTGCCTTTTATATCCTGGACACCACTGTGAACAGCAACAGTGAAATGCCTTTCTTTAACGGTATTTATCTCAAATATGTCAACCTCTCCTCGGAAAGCACGGTTAACAACGAAATTACCCTTTACAGAGGTTCCTACACCACCGGCAAAGCGGCAAACCTGACGTTTCACAGTGGTTGGAAGAATGAGATGCGGACCGAATTCTTTGAATCCTGCAATGCGGAATTTGACGACGGCCGGTACTATGTGCTGAGCCCAGTCATTGATATTTCCGAAACCTGGGAACAAGCCCGGTATATTTATGTGCCGATTCGAGACACCAGAGATGGCATTATTGGCGTTTGTGGTTTTGAGATCAGCAATCTGTTCTTTCAATTGTCTCAAAATGTGAGCGAAGGCAAAAGCAGTCACTTTGTTTTCGGATTACTGGATCAGCAAAACGGCTGCTACTCAGGCCAATTCAGTTCCAGCCGCTATCGAATCAGCAATGATACGCCGTTCCGAATGAGCAATTCTTGCGGTGTCACGAATTTTATATTTGATTCCGAAACATGTATCGGCGCAACCCGGACGATTGAATTGGGCGGCGATATGTTTACGGCAACGCTGATGATTCCTGAAGTGCTATATAATGATATGGTTATGCAAGGACAGCTTCGGACAATTGGCATCATCGCAATTGTTGTTCTTTTTGCCTTCGTGTGCTGTATGATTATGAGCAAAAAATATGTTGCTCCGATCCTGAGAAAGTTCGATGCGGTCAAATCCAACGGTGAGCCTGACGGAACGCTTCGCATTCGGGAAATCGATGACCTTTTCGCCTATCTGGAAGCGCGTGATTTGCATCACGATCAGCAACTGAAGGTGTTGGAGGATGCCAGGGCAAAAGCAGAACTGGAAGCTGAAAAAACACGCCGTGCCTACGAAAAAGCGCTGGTGGAATATGAACTGGCGCAAAAACAAATTCAACAGTTGTCCGATGAACAGAAGAAAGACATCGTTTTGGAAGATTATGAATTTTTCATCTGCAACCTTGCCACTTTGACACCCACGGAATACCGTATTTATGAGTTGTATCTGGAGGGAAAAACTGCTGCTGAGATCGCCGTGATCATTGGCATCACGGATAATACGATGAAGTACCACAATAAGAATATCTACAGTAAACTTGGTATTTCGTCCCGCAAGCAACTTCTTCGTTTTGCTACACTGAAGCAGCATCAAGATAGAAAAGAGGTCGTGCGTAAATGACAATGGATGCGCGCTTGAACAAGATCGCTTCGGAACAACATGTCTCAAAACGAGATTTTGCAAAAAGAATCGGTCTGGCGTTCGGCTATAATCCGCAGTGGATCTTAAATGGAGACAGTGAATATCATTCCAACAGTTCATACCTGACCTGCGCACTATGATCCGAAAGGGCGGTGACGATTTCGGTCGTCACCGCCCTAATGCCTTGAGTGAAGCATTAACTGTCGCGTTTTCTGTACACTTGTGTCACGGTCCAAAGGCACCTATTGCATAACGAACATATGTATGCTATCATATTCTTAACTACACCCAAAGGAGTGATGAATATGATAGACAC
>JAZRIH010000002.1:0-9907 GCA_045645175.1 Eubacteriales bacterium
ATACTACTTTCAGCATCTACGTCATATTTATCGGCTAAAAAGCCTGAAAGATATGCAGTCTTAAAATCAACCGCCGCCGAAATATCAAACGGTTCGATAGATTCCATTAAAGTATCATCCATTTTGGTAGAACCATCCACAGGAACGTTTTCAAAACCGATTCCACCTGCACGAACTATGTTGTAATGGCTTGTTTCGGTGTAATTATAACGGCTGTCACTCCAAATACGAGTTCTGGTAGCTTTATAACGAACTAAGCCGTTAGCATCGGCGCCAAAAAGCCAAAACGGAACGTACAAACCCTTAACTTCTTTAATGCGGTTTTCATCCTTAAACACCTTTGGCAACAATCTTTTACCGCTGTAATGCTTCTTTAAGGCTTCCATAGCCGCTTTTTTATCCAACTTAAACGGAATTACAAGGTCGGGCTTTAATGCGCCTGCAAAATGCTCTTTCATAACAACAGGGTTGCCACAAAACGGACATTCAGTAGCGCCCGTGGTTTCGTCGGCTACGATTTCACCGCCACAGGTATTACAACTATATACTAGCATACCTTCGGTTTCGCCGTCCTGCCATTCACCGCCCGCCGTAGCATTCCATTGCATATTATCCTCAATAGCGCCGTTTAACGAATCGGCATAGGCTTGTAAATCGGCTACATCAAATTCGGTATCGCAATAAGGACATTTCATCCTCTGCAAAGAACTATCAAACTCGATTGCACCGTCACAGCAAGGACACTTATATTGTTGTAATGTAGGCAAAGGAGTCACTCCTTTCAAAAATTAACAGTATCGACCTTATTGAATATCGTTTTCGTCGAATCTATCTCCGCATTCCATACAGAACTTAGGAGGATTGTGGGGATCAGCAGGCTCCCATCCGCACTTGTCGCAACGGTAGAGAGGCGCGCCCGCAGGCTTCTTTGCGCCGCAATTCTGGCAGAACTTGCCCTTATTCACCGCACCGCAGGAACAGGTCCAACCCTCTTCGGGCTTCTTGGCACCGCACTCGGGACAGAATTTGCCATTGACCACCGCACCGCAAGCACACTTCCAGCCATCTTCAGGCTTTTTGGCTCCACACTCGGTGCAGAATTTACCGCTTACCATAGCGCCGCAGGAACACTTCCAACCATCCGCAGGCTTGGGCTCAGGCTTTTTGGAACCGCATTCGGGGCAGAACTTGCCATTCACCATTGCACCGCACGCGCACTTCCAGGTGTCAGTAGACGCTTGTTGCTGTGCCATCTGCTGCGCGGCTTGCTGTTGCTGAGCAGCTTGTTGCTGCATACCCATTCCATAGAACTGCTGTGCGGCATTGAAACCGCCGCCCATTGCGCCGCCTGCCATACCCATGCCCATGAAACCGGTCATAGCGCCTGCATTGTTTGCCGCAGCCGTTTCCATAGCAGTAGCAGTCGCCTCGGTCATACGGCCTGCCATCATGAAGGGATTGGCACCGTAAGTAACCGCATCCTCCATCTCGGTGATCTTCTTCATATCCTCATCGCTGAGGCGAATGGGATTCAGGGCGATCTTTTCAACGGTGATACCTCTGGATTCCACCCATTCAGCACGCAGAGCCTCGTTCATCGCATCCTTCAGCTCGTTTACCTTGGCAGGCAACTGTGCAGGACGAAGCTCTTGCGCCGCCAGTGCGCCAAATGCAGGCTGCAGAGCAGACACAAATTCGGTCTTCAGCTGTTCGTCAATCCGATCGCGGGTGTATTCGGATTCTACGTTTCCGCACACCTTGGTATAGAACAACAGAGGATTGGTGATGGTGTAGGAATATACACCGTTGCAACGCAGATTCACCGTACGGCTCATGCCAATGCGGCGATTCATCACCTCAAAAATAATGGGGCTGGGAGTGCCGAATTTGTTGCCGATGATCTCTTTGATGTTAAAATAATAAATTCGCTGATCCTTGGCAGTATCGCCGCCGAAGGTGAAACGCTTTCCTACCAGCTTAAAGGTTTCCGCAAGGCTCTTGCCCAGCTTGCCTGCAAAGATAGAAGGCTCGGTCGAGTTATCGAAAATAAATTCACCGGGTTCAGCGCTGACCTCCACGATCTTGCCCTGCTCTACGATGATCATGCACTGTCCGTCTGCAACAGCGATCACAGATCCGTTGGAAATAATGTTATCCTCGCCCTTGCGATTGGAGGAACGGCGGCTTGTCCGCTTTTGTCCCTTTTTCACCAGTACGTTTACATCCAACGCATCGCAATAAAAATATTCCTTCCATTGATCGGCCAGCACGCCGCCCACCGATCCGAGTCCGGCTTTAATAAGTCCCATAGTATCCTTCCTTTCTCTATGTGAAACTGCTGTGTATGACACAGCGAATAATGATTTCCCTTTCATTTTATCACAAACAGAAGTGAAAATCAACATCATTTTGTTAAGTTTTGGGATACAAAAACATCCGCCCAAACGGCGGATGTTTCTTCTATTCTATTGATCCATAGGTACAAAGACCAGATCGGTCTGAGACGCCATGCCCCCGTACAGATGATTGTCATAGCGCCCGATGTTGAGATAATGCGCAATGGCAAACTTAGCGCAAAAGGGCATTTCCAACGACAGCGCATCCTCAAAATCCACCCAACGCAAAGTTCCTTCGTTAGAGCAGATGGAGTCGGAAATATCAGCCGAAAGATCCGCAAAATAGTAGAAATTCTGTCGAATCTCCCCGTCGGCATAGCGGGATGCCACATAGCGCAGACTGAGATTCTCCACCATGTCCTCGGTGACGCCGATTTCCTCCTTCATTTCCCGGAGGATGCACGCCAAGGGATTCCCCAGCTCATCTTTTTCAAAATGTCCCCCTGCACTGCCGGTATACACGTGATTGACCACCTTTCCGCCCTCTCGATAGAGGAGCAGGAATCGGTTGTCCTTCATCAGATACACAGCGGTCATGCAACGCAGTTTGATGCTCATAATCTGTCCCCGCTTCTTTCCATCATCAACTCTTCCAATTCTGCTCGCAGTTTTTTAGCAGGACGGAGAAAACCGATGTAACCCAGAGCAAACATAAGCGGAAACGGTGCAACCAACAGCATACACAGCAGGTACAGCGGCATAAACAGCGCCAACACGGACATATGCATCCGCAGAGTCACCGACACGGTAGTGATTCCATTGCTTTCCACGATTCTACCCTGAGCAACCGGCGCAAACGAATTACGGGCAATTACTACCCCTGAATTGGAGTAAAACTTTTGAGCAACAACGAATCCGTCCTCGGATAAACTTCCGTAATGCGTACCATCCCCAAATTCCACGAATGTGCGGATTCTTCTCTGTATTTCATCTTTAGACAATTTGGTCTGTACTTCGAATTTCTCGAACATAAACAAATTCTGCCAATATAGATTCACGCAATGTCACCTCTTTCGGTTCAAATCACACACCCTGCCGCCGATCATGATAGAACTGCACCAGTTCCTTTTTAGGCATCGGGTGAGCAAACACATATCCTTGGATACGGTCTACCCCCACATCGGTCAAAGCTTGTACTTCCTCCATAGTCTCTGCACCTTCGGCAATGACCGTCAGATTCATATCGTGGAAAATCCGAGTCAGTGCCTGAACGGTGCTATAGTTATGAACACCGGACTTCTGATTATGAATCAAACCCGAGTCAAATTTGATAATTTGGAAAGGAAGCTGCAACAGGCAGTTGAAATTAGAATACCCTACACCAAAGTCATCCAAGTAGAACCGGAAGCCTGCATCGGTCATTTCTTCCATGATGTGCTTAGTTTGGTTGAAGTTTTCCAAAATCGTACGTTCGGTAAATTCCAGACAAATCCGCTTATGGTCTATACCTGCCTGGTCTACCATACCAAGGAAACGGGTTACAAATCCTTTTCCCACAAGTTGCGCCATAGGCAGGTTAATGGAAACCGTAATGTTTGCCAACTCAAGACTATGCTTCAGATGTCTGCATACTTCGCCCAACACAAACCAAGTGATGGAGTTGATCTGACCGGTCTGCTCTGCAATGGGAATAAACTCAGCAGGACTGATCAGCGTTCCGTCGGGCTCACGCAATCGAATCAATGCTTCCATGGAACAAAATTCACCGCTGTGCAAACATTTAATCGGTTGATACCAGACCTCAAATCCATGAGCACCGTCAATTTTCTCAAGACGCTCACGAAGATATCTTCTGCGCTCAACTTCCCCGCGCATATCCTGATTGCATTGGATATATCGATGCTTCATTCCATGTCCTTGGGCGATGGAATATTCCATGATCTCATAAACATTCATCGCGGATGTTTCGCTTCCGTCGGCAACATAATGGGAAACAACATAATCTATCCCAATATGGTGATCGCCAAAATTAATTCCCCGCTCCAGATAATCCAGAAGCCTACCGCTTTGCTTATCTGCAACCGATTGATAGGTATAGCGCATGACCGCAGCAAAAACTGTTCCGTTCATATGAAATGCCATGCCATCCTTCAGCGTTTTTTCCAAGGTGAATGCAAATTGGTACAAACACTCGTCGCCCACTTCATGACCGAATTTTCGGTTTACAGCACCAAAGTTTTTGATATTGATCAAAAAAACCTGGAAGGGCTCCTTCTTTGAAATAAGGAGATTTATTTGATTAAAGAAACGATGTCTGTCATTTAGTTCGGTCAAAGAATGCACACCGGGACGCTGACCCATAAAAGTCATAAAGAGAACCAAATCGGTAAACGCAATGATCAAAGAGTTCAGCATGATTTCCGGGAAGATTCGCTGTATGATAATACACAAAGGAATAACGGGAAATACATTGATCAATGCACGGCGCATGAGCTTGTTCGCAGTTTCTTTGTTGCGGAAATAACAAATCAAAACAAACAGCATTTGCAGCAATATACCGAAATAGCCCAGAACATTCAGCGGGCCACGGCAATAAACGCCCTGTTCATCAAAATAGAACAGAACGCCTGTCCACAGATTGATCACAACCACTGCACTAAACACGCCTAAAATTGAACCCAGTGCAATATATGCATTGCGCATACAGTGACGATGGTGAGTGTGCTCCAGAATCTTGATAAAGAAATAGAGCGCGATGCAAGAGGTTGTAACCAAATTAGTTACGAAGTACAGGGAATTGACCAACATATTCAGCCAAATCGGAACACCGGCGCTTTCCAACAAGACACCCGCGAACAGATCCAGCATGGCATTGAACGCAGTCAACACCAACATTCCGATAAATACTTTACTGGAAACAGGCATGTTCTCGATATTTCTTTTGTGATCAAAAAAGAACATAAATAGGATGATAACCAAACCAATGGCAAAATAATCTCCAATGTAAACCATAATACATCTCCGTAAATTAGTAATTGGAATTCAAGTTTATTGTAGCACTTTTTCATTGACCTGTCAATAGAATAGAATTTTTCTGTGAATTTTCAAAAAAGAAATACAAAAACCACCAGTTAGGGTGGTTTTGCAAATTGTCTGAAAATGGATAAACTGATTAAGCAATTACCTTTTTGTTTTTGGATCGCTTCATCATCTGTACGAACACAACGACTGCTACCATGGTAAATCCAACGAGGTCGGTGACAATACCAGGATAGATCAACAGAAGTCCTCCGCAGATGGAGATCAAGCGCTCATACCAAGCCATATGGGCGAAGATAAATCCTTCCAGTGCCGCAGAAACCGCAAAGATACCGATCAGCGACGAAACAACGATCAATGCAACCTCAAACACACCGTTGGTGCCTATAAAGAGCATCGCAGGATTAAGCGCAAAGACATAGGGAACGATAAACGCTCCAATGGCAAGCTTGGTAGAGGTGAATGCCGTCTTCATGGGGTTTGCCTGGGCAATTGCCGCACCGGCATACGCCGCAAGTGCAACGGGGGGAGTAAGGTCGGCCACGATACCGAAGTAGAACACGAAGAAGTGCGCCGCTACCATGGGAACGCCCATCTGAACCAGAATCGGTGCACAGGTAGCTGCCATAATACAGTAATTGGCTGTGGTAGGAACACCCATGCCCAAAACGATACAGCAAAGCATGGTAAGGAACAATGCGATAATCAGATGATTGCCCGCAAATGCAACGATACCGTTAAAGAGCATGTAGGCAAGGCCGGTAACGCTGATCAGGCCGGCAACGATTCCCGCAATTCCGCAGGCAACCGCAACGGTGATCATACCCTGCGCGCCTGCCGCAAGCGCTTCCCATACGCGCTTGGGAGTGATTCGATTTCCCTTGTTAAACAAGCTGACAACGATCGCAACACCGATTGCGATTACAGCCGCGTAAGCAATAGAGCGAGTGCTGGTTCCAACGAGATAGATCAGCACGATCAAGGGAAGAAGGAGATAAGACTTTTTCAAAAGCGGGATAAAACGAGGAAGCTCTTCCTTCGTCAAACCACGCAAGCCTTCCTTTTTAGCCTCCAGGTGAACGGTGATAAATACGCCTGCAAAATAAAGAATAGCAGGGAGAATTGCTCTTGCAACGATGTCAGAATAAGGAACACCAACGGTTTCTGCCATCAAAAATGCTGCCGCACCCATAATAGGAGGCATGATCTGTCCACCTGTTGATGCAGCCGCTTCCGCTGCAGCGGCAAATTCGGGCTTGTAACCCGTCTTTTTCATCAAGGGGATAGTAACCGCACCGGAGCCTACGGTATTGGCAACGGAGGAGCCCGATACCATTCCTTCCAGTGCCGAAGCAACTACCGCAACCTTAGCAGGACCGCCGGAGAAGCGTCCCACAAGAGCATTGGCGATATTAATAAAGAAGTCTGCCACACCCGTTCTTTCCAGGAAAGCACCGAATATGATAAACATTACGATGAATTTGGAGCAAACATTTACGGGAGTAGAAAGCACGCCCTCTTTGGAATAGAAGAGGATACGTACGCTTTCTGTAATACGCGCGAAGAAGTTAGGATTGTGAAGACCCCAGAACAGCGCATATACGAGAAGCGCGCCTGCAACCAATATAATGGGAAGTCCAACGCTTCGGCGGCAAAGCTCTACAAGAGAAACGATACCGATAATGCCAATGATGACCTCGATGGTCGCAATGTTATATCGAGCGACGATATCATTTGCGTTGAATGCAAAATACAGGAACGCGCCTGCGCCCATCGCCATCAACACAATATCATACCAAGGGATATAATTCACTTTTTGCGCACCTTTTTTTGCAGGGAAAACCATATATCCAATAAAAATGATATATGCCATAAAGGTGGTGAGTCTCAGCTCGTCCAGCCAGGTCGCAAAAAAGGTAACATAGATACACATCAAAGAAAAAAGAGCGAGGATAGAGGTTGCAATGATCTTAGGGGTTCCCTCCCAAACACGGGTGGTAGATTCCTTATCGTATTTTTTCATAATGGAATCAAGATCCATCGGCTCTGCCTCTGCCGCTGTTTTCTTCTTTTTCAAAAAAGCCATGTCAAATTCCTTTCCGGAAGATTTTAAATAATAAAATCAATGCGGTTGTAGCGACCGCTCGCTACAACCGCATTTGCAAGGATCAAAAATTACTTGGTTTCTACAGTCATACCCTTTTCAGCAAAGTACTTAGCAGCACCTGCGTGGAAAGGAACCGTCATACCACTGGTAGCATTCTCAAGAGAAAGCTCTGCGCCCTTAGCATGTGCCTTGGTGATCGCGTCAATATTGTCGAAGATTGCCTTGGTAATTGCATAAACATCGTCCTCGGAAGCAGAAGCGCTTACGATCAGAGTTGCCTTAACGGTAACAGTCTTAACCTCTTCGGTCTGACCAGCATAGGTGTTAGCGGGAATGCTATGTACAGTATAGAAGGGGTGATCTTCCAAAAGCTTCTCTGCGATAGCACCGTCGATGGGAACGAGATATGCGGTGTTGGTGGTGAACAATTCGGTGATTGCGGGAGTGGGAGGACCTGCTACGATAAATGCAGCATCGATCTTTTTGTCCTTCAGTGCGTCTGCGGAATCAGCAAAGGACTGGTACTGAGGAATGATGTCAGCCTCAGTCAGACCTGCAGCGTTCAGAACGTCCATAGCGTTAAAGTAAACGCCGGAGCCTGCTGCGCCAATAGATACCTTCTTGCCCTTCAAATCTGCAACGGACTTGATAGCGGGGTCCATAGTTACCAGCTGAACAGCCTCTGCGTAAAGACCGCCGATAACGCGGAAGGAATCAATTGCGCCCTCTGTTTCAAAGGAGCGAGAGCCTTCCCAAGCATACGCCATAACGTCGGACTGAACGGTACCCAGCTGGTAATTGCCTGCGTCAATACCAAGAATGTTAGCCTTGGAGCCGTCAGTAGAAACAACGTTAACAGTGATTCCGGCAGAAGTTTTGATCTGAGAGCCAAGGATACCACCGTAACCGTAATAGGTGCCTGCAGTTCCTCCGGTACCCATAGTCATGGTAGAAGAACTTCCGCAGGAAACGAGCGGGATGAGCATCATAATAATTAATGCAATAGAAAAGAGTTTTTTCATAATTTTCCTCCATAAAAAAATATTTCTATAATTATACAACACTTCAAAAAAAATTGCAATATTTTTTAGTAATTTTTTTGAAATTTTTTAATATTTTCTGTGCAAGAAAATTAGCGCAGTTTCCTATTTGCTTCATCTCATCAGCTCGATCAGCCGCTGCAATGTTTTTGCTTCAGCAGGCAGACTTTCCACTTTGTTATCGGGCATAAATTCCAGCAACAGCGGCAGCGACTTCTTGGGCGACTGCTTGCGAAAAACCGAGAGATAGGCTTCCCACTCCCGAGCGCCGTTTGCCAAAGGATAATGCCCCTGTGCGTCCCAATGAAAGATGTGGATACACTCGGTATAGGGGGCAAGTGCTCTTGCCGCTTCCAGATTGTAGGCATGGGAACGATGCTCATTGGGCTGCCAGTACATTCTCAGCGCAGGATGGTCCACCGCTTGCAAAAAGCGGAGCGCACCGTGATAATCCTCGGTAAGCGTGTGGTTGTGACATTCCAGACAGACCTTGATCCCCACCTTGGCCGCCATTTCAGCGATGGTACGAGCCGACTCCACCAAACTATCCCATACCGTACCGCCCCATTGATCGAGATAGCGGTCATACGCCCACACACGCACCAATTTCGCGCCCAGCGCTGAGGCGGAGGCAAGTACATCGGGAAACTGCTCGATCGGCGTCACGCCGATGCGAAAATAGGAGCCGTAGGAGGACACACGAAGTCCTGCCGTATGAGTTTGCTCGGCGATCTGTTGAGCAAGCCGGATATTTCCGGGAGGCAAATGCACGTCACCGCCCCATTCGATGCAGGAAAGCCCCGCACCAGCAGTCTGTTCGATGATCTCCTCGGGACTAAGTCTTCGAAAGGAGACCGAAACAAGTCCGCTTTCAAACAAGATCATCGCCTCCTTATGCCAGTGTGGGCAGCATTTCTGCTGTGATTTCGTATTCGAGAGGCTTGCCGTCGGTAAAGCGCCGGTACTCCTCCAGCATATATTCGCCCATGCGGAAGGTCTCTCTGCCTGAGCTACCCGCAATGTGCGGTGTAAGGATAGCATTGGGGAGTGTGAAAAATGGGCTGTCGGCGTGCGGTGGCTCGGGATCGGTGACATCCAATAGTGCCACGAGGTCGCTTCGCTCGCTCAAAATGCGGCAGAGATCCGCCTCCACCACCTGCGCACCTCTGCCCGTATTGATAAAGGTCGCGTTTTCCTGCATCAGCGAAAACAGACGGTAGTCAAACATTCCACGGTTGGAGGGGAGATTGGGTACATGATTAGACACCACGATGCAGGTGGTGAAGATCTCCTCTAGCGTCGCCTTTCGCACGCCCAACGAACGGGCGGCATCATCGGAAAGATAAGGATCGTACACCAGCAGATCAATGGAATAGGGTTTTAAC
>JAZRIH010000003.1:0-3748 GCA_045645175.1 Eubacteriales bacterium
CGATTGCAAACTGGTCAAGCAGGTAGCCTTCGTGAACAGCGTGCACCTCAACACCGTCAACGCCTGCATCACGGCAGAGCTTTGCGGTCTTTGCGAATGCTTCAATGATTTCGTGGATCTGCTCCTTGGTCATTTCGGGGCAGATGATATCGTGAGCCCAACGGGACTCCTGCGGGCTGGGAGATGCCAGCTCGTGGTTGGTGTCGATGATGGGCTTAACCAGCGCACGGGTGAATTTGTTCTTGTGGAGAGGACCAACCAGCTCGGTGATTGCCCAGCTTCTGCCCATACCTGCGGTGAGCTGAATGAACAGCTTGGCACCGGTCTTGTGGATCTCGTCCATGAAAACCTTCAGCTCTTTGAACATTTTGGGATTCTGCCAGAGCCACTTGCCCCAGAAGGTATCGCGCAGAGGTGCGATGCCGGGGATGATCAGACCGACGTTGTTCTTGGCACGCTCCAAGAAGAGCTTTGCCGCTTCCTTATCGAAGCCGCAACCGGTCAGCTCAAACCAGCCGAAAAGGGAAGTACCGCCCATGGGACACATGACGATGCGGTTTTTGATCTCCACATTGCCGATTTTCCAGGGGGTAAATAATGCTTGATATTTAGGGTTCATTTGATCCATTGGGATGATCTCCTTTCTTTGGGACCCATTGATATTATTGATTATACAACAATTTCGATGAAATTGCAATAGGTTTAGAAAAAAAGTGCAAAAAATATAGTGACAAACGATTAATTTTGTGCTATAATTTCAATAAAAGGGAAGGGATGGTATTCTTTTCCCGAACACGTTTTCCTATCCGATAGGGACCGGCGTTCCCGACGGTCCGTTCTCTGTCCGCATCTTTCACTGCTCGAGGTGTGTTCTCGTAAAGTGGGTGACATCTCGACAACGAGGGGTTCTAACCTCGCCACTGTTTGTATTCGATTTTTTTCTCTACTTACATATAAAGGAGAACCATTATGAACGAAATCACTTGCAAAGCTTATGAAGTCTATGATCTGCGTGTATGCGATCTCAGATCCCCCCTTGGCGTAGACACGAATCCCACCTTCAGCTGGAAGGGTAAAGCTGAGGGCTTCTGCCGCGCCCAGACCGCTTACCAAATTGTCGTCGCCCAAGGCGATACTATTCTGTGGGACAGCGGAAAGGTAGCGGACAGCCACTCTCTGGCGATCCCCTATGGTGGTGCGCCCCTCACCTCTGCCACCTGCTACACATGGTCGCTCACCATTTGGGACGAGGCGGACAATCCCTCCCCTACCGTCACGTCCACCTTTACAACGGGTCTGCTCACCCCCGAGAATTTCGCGGGCGTGTCCTTCATCAGCCATCCCGATAATCCTCCCTATGCTACCATGCCTTCCTTCCGCAAGACATTCACCGTCAAGGAGGGACTCACCTCCGCGCTTCTCTTCACCTCAGGTTTGGGCGTGTACGAGGCGTATATGAACGGTCAGCCTATCTGCAATCGGGATGAGAATGGATCGGTGATTCCTGCGGTGCTGAAGCCCGGCTTCACCGAAACTCTCAAGCGCAGATTCTACAACACCACCGACGTTACGTGGATGATGATCGCAGGCGAGTGCGTGCTCTCTGCGGTATCTACCAACGGATGGTGGGCGGATACCGCCGCACGGCACGAGGGCAAAAAGCCCGGCTTTTTCGCTAAGCTCATCCTTACCTATGCCGACGGCACATGTGAGGTCATCGCCACCGACCTCACATGGAAAGCAGATACCAAGAGCAAGGTAATCTTTGCCGACATCTACACCGGCGAGATTTACGATAATCGCATCGACTACAGTTGGATGAAGCCCGGTTATGACGATACCGATTGGCGTACTTCCGTGATCAACACCGAGTTTAACGGTACTCTTTGCGCATGGATGGGCTCTCCCATCGTGGCCAGAGAAGATTTGCGGTTGGATGCGCTGTCTACCGTTGTCTACAAGGGTGCGGTAGATGCAAGCGAGGAGGCATACGGCAAGATCAATGTAGTGCGGGAGCCCCATTGTGACGAATCCTTCACCCTACTTCCCGGCGAGACTGCCCTCATCGACTTCGGACAAAACTTCGCAGGTTGGGAGTCTATTACCGTAGAGGGTGAGGCGGGTACAATACTCACCATCGAGCACGGCGAGATGCTCAATGACACCAACGGTCTGAAATCTCGCGGCAATGATGGCCCCGGCGGCAGTATTTACAATGAAAACTACCGCTCTGCCAAGGCGACCACAAAGTTTATTCTGTCGGGTGAGGGCATTGAAAATTATCATCCCAATTTTACCTTCTACGGATTCCGTTATATTGAAATCACCACCACCGCACCTGTGACTATTCACAGCGCTGTGGGTCAGCCTACTACATCTGCTGACGAGGATACGGGATTTATGGAAACCTCCGATGAATACGTGAACCGACTCATCTCCAACATCCGCTGGGGTATGTATTCTAACTATTTGTCTATTCCCACCGACTGTCCTCAGCGTGACGAGCGCATGGGCTGGACTGCCGATACCCAAGTATTCACCAAGGCTGGCGCATATCTTGCCAACTCCAAGAGCTTCATGACGAAATTCATGGCGGACATCCGTGATTCACAGCGAGAGGATGGCGCACTCCCCGGTACTGCACCCAAGGGCAATTATAACGGTGCAGACTGGGGCGGCACCGGCTGGGCAGATGCAGGTGTCATCATCCCCTACACCCTCTACCGTCACTTTGGTGATGGGAAGGTGATCACCGACAACTGGGAGATGATGCAGCGCTACGTGGACGGCTTCCTGGGTAGCCGCGGCAAGATCGGTCCCCGTTCCATCTGGGGCGACTGGCTGGCATACGAGTCCAACGACAGACAGATTCAGGAGATCCTTGCGGTGGCATTCTACGCATGGGACGCTCTGATGATGGCAGAAATGGCAGAGGTCATCGGCAAACCTGACGAGGTGGCGAAGTATCGTGCCCTTTATCAGGTGGAAAAGGACTACTTCATTGAAAAATACGTAAATGAACAGGGCTTGGTCATCCGCGGCGAGCAGACCATCTGTCTGTACGCCCTCTATCTGGACCTCCTGCCCAACGAGGCATCGGTGGAAACGGTGAAAGCCCAACTCATTTCTAACATCAATAGCAAGGGCAACCGCCTGCAGACCGGATTCTTAGGTACTGCAATCCTGCTCCCCACCCTCACCAAGATCGGCAGATCTGATCTGGCTTACACTCTCCTGCTTCAGCACGACAATCCCTCTTGGCTCTATTCGGTAGATCAGGGGGCCACCACCATCTGGGAGCGCTGGAACTCCTACACCAAGGATCGTGGATTTGGTGACGTGGGCATGAACTCCTTCAATCACTATGCCTATGGAGCAGTTGCGGCGTGGATGTTCTCCACCATGGCAGGTATCGAAAGCGCATCCCATACGGATGGCGTGGGCTTCAAAGAGATCGTCATCGCACCCAAGCCGGATAGTCGGCTTGCAACCGATGCGACATATGAGTCACCCTACGGTGTCATTCGTGGCGCATCCAAGATTGAGGGCGGTGTGTGGACCTACACCTGCACCATCCCTGTGAACACCAACGGCGTGATCACTATCCCTGCAAGTGGCGAGGATAAGGTCACCGTCAACGGTAAGCGAGTGGCAGATCTTACCGCAGCCGATGGCATCCTGTATACCGGCTATGCGGACGGTGCGCTCACCTTCCGTGCAGGCTCGGGCGAGTATGCATTTGTAACCG
>JAZRIH010000004.1:0-1994 GCA_045645175.1 Eubacteriales bacterium
GGATCGTGCAGGAGTGCATCATAATCTCACCACAGTTGACAAGGTAAAGCGCACCCGACCAAAACCCGCAGTTGATGCAGGTAAATACCTCTCCAACGTCGGTAATATCGTCCGCCGTCTTTAGGCTGTAATTGTTGGAATGGCTGTCACATTGTATCAATGTGTTTCGGTAAGCGTGTGCCCCCCACAGGAACGCCACATCACAGTTATCCACAAAGATATTGCGGAAAATAGAACACTCCACATTCCCCTCATACTCGCTCCCAACCGCACCGCCAAAGCGAACACCCACACACTTTTTATCTCTGCCGATAACCGCGAAATTTCCGTGCGTGTTCTCTCTCTTGTGTCTTGTGTAATAATCTCCGTCAGGAGAATAGAAAGTGATAATAGCTTCGTTTTCGGGGAAATTCTCGCCTGCTTTAATCACCGATCTCGAAGCCACGCCGTTTAACGCTGTCGTGTTCACATTGACAAAAAGGGGTCTGTTTGTGATATAAGTACCCTCCGGCAGCATAATATTGCCGCCCTGCTCCAACATCTTCTCCAAAAACTCCGTTTCGTCCGATACTCCGTCACCTACCGCGCCATACATTTCAGGCGTGACATTGAGCTTTGCCACCGCTTCATGCGTGGCCTTGTACCCTGCCTGCAAATTCGCAAACGCTCTTGCAATGACCTGATTCTGCACAGGTCGCTCGGAAGTCATATCAAGCTCGGTGTCAATGACCTTCAATGTTTCGGGATCAGGCACGTATTCGGGAATATCGTCACCTTCGGGGAACAGCTTGAATACCTTCGGACCGTCCTCGTCATAACCAATAATGGTCTGCGGATCGTCATACGGATTCAGCTCTACCTCGTACCAATAATCTTTGGGCTTGGAAATGACCTCACCAATCTTGGTGTCCTCTTCCGACAAAAACAGCTCAACCGTCTGCGCTGCCGCCGTAATGGGAAAGTCCTTCTGCAAAACAACGTTCTCGGCATCCTTCTTGCCAAAGACCTTGATACGCAAGACCTCGCCCGGCTGGAACGTATAAGGGCTTCCGTTCTTGTCTGCCGACACTTGCAGAACAACGATATCGCCCCTTGTTACGTAGATAGAGTTATCTTCGTTTACTTGATACATATTTTTCTTACCTTCCTTTCGTCAATACAGAAAGTATTTGTTCTATATTCACAAAAAGAGGGGAAGGCTCTCACCATCCCCCCAAAAAGGGCAATAAGCTATACGCTCGGTAGTCCTATCTCTGTAGGCTGATTTCTGCCCTTATTTTCTATCACTTCCCATCAGGGTTGATATCCGTGTTATCCCGGTATATCTCCTTGATTGCTTTGATTTCCTCTTCCAAATCCTTGAGCTTATACATAGGCACGTTCGGAACGATATAGCCCTGCAATTCGCTCCAAATGATGATCGTACCTTCCGGCAGCACTTCTCGTTGAATGCTGTGCAGCTCGTTCTTGATATCGCCCTGCATCCACTCTCTGTTGATCTCGGTGGTCAGCACGCAATTTTCCAAGGTCTGATGAATTTCTCCGTTCTCGGTGGTTTCACCAAACCGCATTTCTTTTGTGACCGTTCTGCCGTAGTATTGGCTCAAGCTGGGCTTTACTGTAAACAGTTCATTGTTCACGTTGCTCATAGGTTACTCCTTTGTGTAAAGTGGGGGCACGACCCCCATAGCAGCCGTGCCCCTTGTTTTTTGTAATTACATCTCGGTTTTCATGATGTAGATTTCCTTGGGGCGAACGATCTTCGCGCCAAAGACGTACAGGCCCTTGACAGCATCGGTGAATGCGTCCTCGGGGCGGTACTTCTCTACCTTGTCGATCTGCTCTGCAAAGGCAATCGCCTTGTCGGTACGCAGAATGTTGTAGTACACGTCATCTGCGGTGCTGCCGGATGCCTTCTTGCCGGTAGGCAGGCAGTTCTCGATGCACACGAATGCGTTGTTGATCTTACCAACCGCGCCCTTCTTGAGAATTTC
>JAZRIH010000005.1:0-5153 GCA_045645175.1 Eubacteriales bacterium
TGCAGGTTCAAGTCCTGTTGTCCGCACCAACGAAAAAGCACCCAGCAGGGTGCTTTTTTGTTGGTCTGGCACCAGATCGAGAAACTCACACGAAGTTTTCTCCGAAGACTAAATCATTTTATCAAACAAACCGAAAACTTCTTGCCGCTCGGGAGCGAAGCGAGCGACGGCTGTGCAGAGTTCAAGTCCGCGACTTTTTTCTTCCCTCCGTTCACTATTTACACCCCAATCCCCAAAAATTCCCCTAAAATCGGCAGATTTGTATATTGATTTTCCTCCTTTTTTCTTGTATAATATAAAATGGTGTAATGCGGTATCGACCCTGCACCGAAAGGAGACTTAATTATGGACCTTATCCGCACACTGCTTGCAAAACTCGTCGGCTCCGTCACGGATTTCTTCCTCAAGCCCTACAATCATTCCAAAAAATTGGCAGGAGGCTTTAAAAAGCTGTTTAACATCGCTTCTCTCACTGCAGGAGCAATTGTAGTTGCCATCATCAAAGGTTTGATTGATATCATCAACGGCGTCTCCGATCTCATCGGCGACTTGATGGGCTATAAGACTATTTACAAAATCACCGGCCTGTTCGCCACCCGTAAGTTCAAACCCGCTAAAAACAATCACAAATACGCCGTACTGGTTGCCGCCCGCAACGAGCAGGAGGTAATCGGCAATCTGATCGACAGTATCCGTCAGCAGGACTACCCCTCTGAACTGGTAGACATTTTCGTTGTTGCAGACAACTGCGACAAGGACGACCGCACCGCTGAGGTTTCCCGTGAAATGGGCGCCATCTGCTACGAGCGTCACGATATGGAGCATCGCACCAAGGGCTTTGCTCTGGAATATCTGGTAGAGTGCATCCGCCGCGACTACGGCATCGATGCTTACGAAGGCTACTTCATCTTCGACGCGGACAACCTGCTGAAGGAAGACTTCATCTCCCGCATGAACGATGCATTTGATGCAGGCGAAAAGATCGTCACCTCTTACCGTAACACCAAAAACTTCGACGACAACTGGATCTCCGCATCCTACGGTATCCACTGGTTGCGTACCGTTCGTCACGAGCACCGCGCACGCTCTCTCTTCCGTCTGGCAACCCGTATCCAGGGTACCGGCTTCCTCTTTGCTTGGGAAGTGATCAAGGACGGTTGGCATTATACCTCCCTCACCGAAGACCGTGCATTCTGCGCAGACGCAGTTGCAAACGGCTACAAGATCTCTTACAACGACCTGGCCGAATTCTACGACGAACAGCCCGTAGATATGAAGACCGCATGGGTACAGCGTGTACGCTGGTCCAAGGGTCACCTCCAGGCATTTGTGGAAACCGGTCCTCAGCTGGCCAAGCACATTTTCGTTACCGGCGGCAAGGCAAACGCTCCCGAGGTAGTAGGCGACAAACCCCTGCCCACTTGGAAAAAGTTTGTCAACAACATCCGTCTGCGTTTCATGAGCTTTGATATGCTGGCCATCGTTTACCCCCGTGTAATCCCGCTGTTGGCAAAGAAGATCGTGGTGTTCGCTCTGCGCGCTGCCCTCATTTTCATGGGCGCACTGGTGATTACCGAAGGCTTTGCCCCCGGCATCTTTAAAGAAGCATTCCATCTGGTTGGCATTACCTTCAACCTTACCAATCCCGCAGTGGCTATCCCCATGCTCTCGCTCCTTACCTTCCTGTGGACAATCAAATCCTATCTGGACGGCATGGTTACCGCAGCATACATTTTCATCATCGAAAATCGCCGTATCATGAAGATCAAGTGGTACAAGAAGCTGTGGTTCATCCTCACCTTCCCCATTTTCGAACTCATCGGCAAGCTCTCTATGTACGTTGCTCTCTTCCGCAAGGTTGAATGGAAGCCCACTCCTCACCATGCAGGCATCAGCATCACCGAGCTGAGAAACAGACATAAGTAATTTTTTCATCCACCCCTTGCTCATCGGCAAGGGGTGTGTTCGTGAAAAGGGAAGGGAAATGACTTCTGTATCCTCTATTTCCCCTGAAATTCTCCCCAAAAACCTTCAAAAAATGTGAAAAAATTTGCGAAAAGGTATTGACAAAATGATAACAATCGGTTATAATAAGACTCGTATCGACTGAATAGAACCACTTTAGGTTGAAAGGAGTGTACAAAATGGTAAGAACTTATCAGCCCAAAAAGCGTCAGAGAAGCAAGGAGCACGGCTTCCGCAAGAGAATGTCCACCGCAAACGGACGAAAGGTACTGAAGAGACGCCGTCAGAAGGGCAGAGCTAAACTGAGCGCTTAAGCTCATCTGCTCTGTGCATAAACCAACAAACAAGAACCCACCGATGGATCCTCGGGGGTTTTTGTTTTCGTGTGGCAAAGATCGGAAAGGAACGAAATTCAAATTATGAAATTCACTTCACTTTGCGAAAATCATCTCTTTCAAAAGGCTTACAAAAACGGACAGAAGGCACCTGCAGGAAAAATCGTCCTCTATGTCCTTGCGGACAAAAAGGCAAATCTGCTGAAAAAACGCCATCCCCTGAAGATCAAGGTCAATCGTGTGGGCATTACCGTATCCAAAAAGATCGGCGGTGCCGTCCAGCGAAACCGTGCCAAGCGAATCATCCGCGAGGCATACCGTCAGCTTCTGAAGAATTATAAAGTTAAGACGGGATTTTTGGTGGTCATCGTGGCAAGAGATTCCATCGTGGGCGCAAAGACCACCGATCTCTATCCCGAACTGGTGCGTGCAGCGAAAAAGGCGGGATTTATTCTTGAACCCCTTCGCTAAACTGCTGTCCTATCCCATCCGTTTTTACAGACGGTATATCTCCCCTCACAAGCCTCCCTGTTGCATTTATATCCCCACCTGCTCCCAATATGCCTTGCAGGCTTTGGAAGAATGGGGAGCCATCAGAGGGCTTCTCCTGACGGCATGGCGCATCCTGCGATGCAATCCCTTCGCCAAAGGGGGATACGATCCCGTCCCTATAAACAAACGAAAGAGAAGAAAATAACAAAAAATACACAAACATCGGGTTCTGTCAGTAATTTATGGGGATACTAATTCAAACGATACAATCCCCGAAACTATTCACCGGGCGGGCTTGACCCGCACAATCCTAAATTTAATGATCGAGAAGGAAAAAAGCAATGTTTGATTGGTTTTTGAAGCTGTTGGGATCGGTTCTCTCCTTCTTCAACAGCATTACCGGCAATTATTTGATTGCAGTGCTGCTTTTTGCTTTGCTGTTTAAAATCCTCCTTTTCCCTATGTCTGTCAAACAGCAGAAGAATACGGTAAAGCAAGCCTCTCTGGCACCTAAAAAAGCGGCGATCGAAAAGAAGTACAAAGGACGGGACGACCAGGATTCCCGTATCAAAATGCAGACGGAAATCTCGGAGATGTACAGAAACGAAGGCTACAACGCATTCGGCGGATGTCTTCCCCTGCTTCTCCAGCTGCCTCTGATCCTGGCACTGTATAACGTGATCCGCAGCCCCCTTACCTATATCTGCGGCATCGAAAAATTTGCAAAAGTCGCTGAAAAGCTGAAACCTCTTACCGGCGATAAGATTATGAACGACGAGCTGAAGATGGTCAACTGGCTGACCCAGGGTGACAATCTGGAAAAGGCAAACAAGGTGGTTGCTGAACTGCCTGACAAGATCTCCGATCTGCCTAACTTCAATTTCTTCGGCGTCAATCTGGGCGTTATCCCCACTGAGGGATGGGCACAGGGCGGTATTCACCTTCTGTGGATCCTCATGCCCGTACTGACCTTCCTGTTCATGTACGGCAGTATGAAGCTCACCCGTAAGTTCTCTTATCAGCCTGAAATGAACGACCCCAACATGAGCTGCTCCATGAAAATGATGGATCTGACCATGCCCCTTATGTCCACTTATTTCGCAGCTGTATGGCCCGGTATCATGGGCGCATACTGGATGTTCAGTAACATCATCGGCGTAGTACAGCAGATGGTTCTGAAATTCATGTATCCTTATCCCGTCTTCACTGAGGATGACTACAAGGAAGCTGAGCGTCTTTATCGCGGTAAAGGCCCCAAGAACAAGCCTGCCAAGGACCCCAGAGTCATTGAAGGCAAGCAGTATCGTTCTCTCCATCACATCGACGACGAGGAAGAAGAAGCACCTTCTCTGCCTCCTATGAAGATCGATATGGAAGAAGACGAAGCACCCCGTCAGCGTCCCGCAGATGCTCCCAAGCTGAAAGAAGACAACCCCGATTATCGGAAAAAGAAGAAATAAGGATATACGCTAACTCCAATGACTTGGAGTGTCGTTACTATGGTAACGATAAGAAAGGACAATAGAATGAAGCAAGAATTGATTGTTAGCGGCAAGACTATCGAAGCCGCAGTTGAAAAAGCAGTACAGGATCTGGGCGTTACTCTCGACGACGTAACCTATGAAGTATTGGTACAGCCTAAGAAGGGCTTTCTGGGCTTTGGCGAAGTAGCAGCACAGGTTAAAGTAATCTACAATCAGGATCCCACTGATCTGGCAATTGAATTCCTCCGCACCCTTTTGGGCAATATGGACGTAGAGGCTGACATCTCCGTATCCGATCTGGATGACGGCAAGCTGATCAGCATCACCGGCGACAGCGCATCCGTACTCATCGGCCACCACGGTGAGACTCTGGATCAGCTCCAGTATCTGGTGAACCTGGTTGCCAACAAGAAGGAAAACGACGAGGACGACCGTGACTTCACCAAGATCATGGTTGACATCGAAGGCTACCGTGCACGCCGTGAGCAGGCTCTCCGCGCGCTGGCAAGACGTATGGCTGCAAGAGTACTCAAGTACCGCCGTAACATCACTATGGAGCCTATGAGCGCGTATGAGCGCCGTATCATCCACAGCGAGGTACAGGGCATTGCAGGTGTATCTACCAACTCCATCGGCGCAGAGCGCAACCGCCGCGTTGTGATCTATCTGGAAGGCGGCAAGAAGCCTATCAGAAGCACTCCTCTGCCTTACACCGACGACGAAGAATAATCTCCAAAACACCCGACTTATGTCGGGTGTTTTAGTCTGTCAAAAAATTATATCTTTTAAGTTCCGCCCAGCCAAGGAATGGGGTAGGGAGTCCGAGGGAAGGGGAAAAACTTCGGCGTTTGAGATGGTTTTCCCCTTCCCTCGGTTT
>JAZRIH010000006.1:0-9921 GCA_045645175.1 Eubacteriales bacterium
GGCTTCGGCGCGCTTGCTTTGATGGTGGACTGATAATAGCTGTAGGTGCAGTTTTCGCCCTTGGAGAGTACCTCGCCATCCACCAGTTCGCCGATGAAGAGCGTGTGGCTGCCCAGATCGTGAGATTCCACAATCTGCAGAGAGAGGAATGCGGTAGAATTCTTGGTCAGATAGTACAGACCGTTTTCACTTCTGGCAACATCGGTAAAATCTGCGAACTTATCCACACCTCTGCCCGACTGCATACCGAAGTGCTGGAACAGAGAGAAGGGTGCATCGGTGGTCAGGGGAGAGAGATTACACTTGCCGGTTGCAAGGATCATATCGTGGGTCAGATTACCCTTGATTGCCGCAATGGAGATACGGGTAGGATTGTTCGCCACCTGCACCGCGGTGTTGATGATACAGGCGTTGTCCTTGCCGTTTTCCTGTGCGGACAGCAGATAGACGCCGTAGGTGAGGTTATAAAGTGCTTTGGTATTCATAACTTATCCTCGAGTTTTGGGAAACATCCCCGCAGGTTCTACTGCGGGGATAAGTATGGAATTGATTTAGAAAATCAGTTCTTGCCGAAGTATCTGTTGAGCAGACCTTCGAATGCCTTGCCATGACGAGCTTCGTCACGAGCCATTTCGTGTACGGTGTCGTGGATTGCATCCAGATTCAGTGCCTTTGCACGCTTAGCCAGATCGGTCTTGCCTGCGGTAGCGCCGTTTTCTGCGTCAACTCTCATCTGGAGGTTCTTCTTGGTGGAATCGGTGAGCACTTCGCCCAGCAGTTCAGCGAACTTAGCTGCATGCTCTGCTTCCTCGTAAGCTGCCTTTTCCCAGTACAGACCGATTTCAGGATAGCCCTCGCGATGAGCAACTCTTGCCATTGCCAGATACATACCAACTTCCATGCACTCGCCATTGAAGTTAGCGCGGAGATCTTCCATGATATCTTCGGGTGCGCCCTGTGCAACACCTACGATGTGCTCAGCAGCCCAAGTCTTGTTGCCGCTCTCTTCCTTTACCATATCCTTGCCGCAGATGGGGCACTTTGCAGGAGCGTTCTCGCCTTCATAAACATAACCACAAACGGGACATACGTACTTTGCCATAATTTTACCTCACTTAATTTATTTTTATTTTTTAATTTCTATAATTGTCGTAGTGATTTTTGAGAATGATTATCACTATCAATAGTATAGCATATTTTTTTCAAAAATCAATAGGTTTTCACGAATTTATTTGTAAACAAAGTATGAACAATCACTATTTTTATTCCCGCACTTCTACCACAAAACGACTTGCAAATCCACACCAATTGTGCTACAATAAGAGGAATACTTCTATCTATACGGAGAATACTATGAAAACAGTTGAATTATATACCGACTGCGCTTGCAGAGGCAATCCCGGTCCCGGCGGATGGGGTGCCATTCTGGTTTATAACGGCAGAGAAAAGGTACTGTCCGGCGGCGAAGCGAAAACCACCAACAATCGCATGGAGCTCATGGGAGCCATCTCCGCTTTCGAGGCATTGAAGGTTCCCTGCAACGTCATCTTCACCTCCGATTCCAAATATGTCATCGACGGTCTGCAAAAAGGCTGGGCGGCAGGCTGGAAACGGAAAGGCTGGAAAAAATCCGACGGCTCCCCTGCTCTCAATCCCGAGTTATGGGATCGATTGCTCACTGCTATCGCTCCCCACACCATCACCTACAATTGGGTGAAAGGTCACGCAGGCCATCCCTTCAACGAACGATGCGATGTGCTTGCCACCACCGAGGCAGACAAATATCGCTAAGTCAGCAAAATCTCCTATTTATTTAATATTATATGACGGGGTACATCCTATTTTATTCGGAGAATTATTTATGCCTGATTTTCCCTTTTTTCTTCCCGTCCCCAACGCATCTTCTGCCGCCTCTTTTTTGCTCACCCAAAAAGGAAGCGGCAGATTTGTCCTCACGCTCAATACCGAGCTCTTGGCAAGAGGGCTATCCGACCTGGATTTTGCACGTATCATTCAAATCGCCCCCTATCGCATCTGCGATTCGGTGGGCGCAAAATTGATTCTGAAGTTATTCCATCCTCATGCCGATATTCCTCGCATCCCGGGCATCGATTTAGGCAAAGAAATTTTGAAACTATGCGCCCAAAATCAAATCCCTATATTTTTGTTAGGGGGCAAGGATGGGGTTGCAGAGCGGGCAAGCGAGCATCTCTGCCGCCACTATCCCAATCTTTCGGTAGTAGGCACCTATCACGGCTATATATCCGAAAACGACCTCCCTGCCCTGCGTGGACTCATTCGCCGATCGGGAGCAAAAGTGGTGTTCGTTTGTCTGGGCAGTCCCATGCAGGAGAAATGGATCATAGATAATCGCCCTCTGCTGCCTGATGTGGAGCTGTTTCTCCCATTGGGCGGAAGTATGGACGTTTACGCAGGCGATCTTCCCCGTGCGCCTTTGGTGTGGCGAAAGATGGGAATGGAATGGCTTTTTCGCATTCTCTCTTCCAAACAAAAAGGAAACCGCATCTGCCGACTTGCATCCGCTTGCGGAACTTTGTTCATAAATTCCGCAAAAATCGGCAATATTCTCAACAATTTCAGTCTAAATTATGTCGAATCGGATAATAGACTGTAAACTATTCTCTAATTCCCTTGACAAATACCGACTTTTGGAGTACAATACAATCGTATAGGTCTATCTTGATATCATATAGGAGATTAGTCCAATGAAAACATCCAAAAAACAACCTGGTATTCAAACTATATTTACCAAGGGTAAGCGAGTTTCTCTTCGCTGTCCCCTATCCATAGATCGCACTGAAGCCGAAATTTTCACCGAAACCTCCGCTTTCCAAGTCACTATCACACTTTCCAACATGGGCGGCGGCGGACTCACCAACGATACTGCCGAATCGGCAATTATCGTTCTTCGCCTTTATGATGAAAACGGTAATTCGATCCTCTGCGCAGGCAACGATTATTATGCTAAATCCATCCGATTTGGCGCAGAAGGTCTACCCTCCGGCGAACATACCACCTTCCACATTCAGCCCGAATCGGTCTTGAGCCATCCGATTCATGATGCTGAGGTTTACATCAGCCGCGTCCGCTTCACCGACGGCACCAATACCGATTACATGAGAGGAGATTTCTTCGACATCCCCGGAGAAGGCGTTCTGCTCACTAAAAAATTCAAGAAAAATGCAGATGAAGCCCGAAAATTGTTAGGCGAAGGCGCAAGCTATCTTCCCGAACAGCTTACCGAAATCGTTTGGCGATGCACCTGCGGCGATTTCGCCGAATCCGACATCTGTCCCACCTGCGGACGCAAGAAGGCAGACGTTTTCCACGCACTGGATTTATTGGTAATCCCCGTACCTAAGATCGATACTCCCCTGCCTGCCGAAGAAGCAGCTCCCCTCCCTCCCCTCGACGAATCCGCACCGGCAGACGATAAAACGGCAGAATACGCTATCAGTCCACAGCTTATGTCTGCAAAAGCCACTTTGGACAGCAATGATCCCCTTTCCGGCGATACAATGCTGATGCAAACCCTCCCTCTTACACCTCCTGCCGGAAAATCCAAGAAAAAACACAGCCGTTCCACCATTGTTGCCCTGACTTCTATCGGCATTTCTGCAGTACTTTTCCTTATACTGTTGATTGTTCTGATCTTTACGATCCGTTCCAATTCAACTTCCGCCGAAACCACAACACAAACTCCTGCCGTTACCACTCCCGCTCCTGACGATGTTGCTCAACAGATCGTGCAAACCTATTTGTCTGCCAATGATTTTGAGAACGCGCTGGGATTTGCCATCCAAAGCAATTTGAGCGACGAGTTTATTGCAGAGCTTTATACCAAAGCAATTCTGTACTACACCAGCCAACAGATGCCCGAAAGAGCATTGGAATTCGCCCGCCGTCAAGGCAATACCGAAAAGATCAACGAACTGGTTGCAATCATCTTTGACAAACAGCTTGCCGCGGAGGATTACGCAGGCGCAATGGAAACTGCCGATTCTCTCCCTGATGATCAAAAGGAACAAGCCAAAAAGCGCGCCGCAGATGGATATGTGAAAAATCTGATCGATGCAGAGGATTTTGAAACTGCCATGGATCTTGCAAATCAGTATCAAACCTCTACCACTCCCCAGCAGATCGCACAAATCGCCCTCAGCAATTATTTGTCCAAGAACGACTACGACAAGGCCAAGGAATTCGCTGAAACCTTCGATCTGAACGATCAAATCCCCGGCATTGCCAAAAAAGCGGCGCTCTACTACACCGAGCAGTCCAATCTGCCCAAGGCAATGGATTATTTGAAGCTTGCCAAGGATGAAGCGACCACTCGAAGCATTTATGTCAAGCTCAGTGATGCACAAATCCGCCGTTATCTGCCCACCTTCTTCGGCTATCTGGACTTTTCCAAGAAACAGGCTGTTCATGCCTGTCCCATTGCCGCCCAACCTCAAAAAATGGTGGTTCTGGATGAGATGGGTAACGTATTCCACGGCACGGAAATGATTTACGACGCCGCTTTCAACGGAAAAGCCGCCGTATCGGTTGCCGCGTGCGACACCGCAGTCATCGCTCTCTTCTCCGACGGTACCGTCCGGATTCTCGCAGGCGAAAACTCCAATTACAGTCAAGCTGACATTGAAAACTGGAAAAAAGTCGTAGCAATCAGCGCAGGCAACTTCCATATTCTTGCCCTTACAGAAGACGGAAAGGTGCTTTCCGCCGGTAAAAACCAGTTCAATCAATGTGATACCGACGGAATCAAAAATGCGGTCATGATCAGCGCAGGCACCAATCACAGTCTGGTCCTTTTTGCCGATGGCAAAGTAGCGACCCTTGGACTGAATCCCGATAACAATCTCTCTACCGAGGATTGGAGCGATATCGTAGCAATCAGCGCAGGCATTACCCACAGTATCGGCATTAAGTCTGACGGCACCGCAGTCGGTTTAGGCAACTGCAATGTAAACGGATGGAAAAACGTAATTGCAGTCGTATCCGGCGGCCCCTGTGCGGTAGGTATTACTACCGACCACAAAGTCCATTATACTGCATCGGGTAAAATCTCTTACCTTTTGGCAGGTTACGATAATGTCCTTTGGGTCAGCGTACGTCAGAATTCCAAAGGCGAATTCATTGGCGTACTCAACACTGCCGGCTCTCTCACCGGAATCGGTCTGGAAGGCACGCCTCCCGCAGGCATCCCCTTGTTTACCGATCTCTTTGGAATGCAGTAACCCTTATCCTTTTACATCCCCTTTCTGCTTCGGCAAAAAGGGGATGTTTTTATCAATCCATTCCCCGCCGCAGTATGATATTTTACATTTATTCTTGACAATTCCCCTGTTTTGTGTTACAATGTAAGGGAAATTTCGCAGTTTTGCGATAACGAGAAAGTGAGATCAGTTATGACTAAAACCGCATTGCGTAAGTACGCCGAGCTCATCGCCAAAGTCGGCGGCAATATCAAAGAGGGACAGCAGGTTAATATCTCTGCTGAGCTGGATCAGCCCGAGTTTGTAACCATGCTCGTTGAAGAATGCTACCGTGCAGGTGCATCCAAGGTAATCGTGGACTGGAGCCACCAGCCCATTTCCAAAATCCACAACAACTACCGTTCTCTGGAGACCATGTCTACCGTTGAAGAATGGGAAATCGCCAAGATGGCAAGAAAGACCGAAATCCTCCCCGTTTCTATCTATCTGGAATCCAAGGATCCCGATGGCATGAAGGGCGTAGACCAGAAGAAGCAGACCGAGGCTTCCCGCATTACTTACCCCATCTTCAAGCCCTACCGCGAAAAGATGGACAACCGCTACCAGTGGTGTATCGCTGCAGTTCCCGGCAAAAACTGGGCAAAGAAAGTATTCCCCGACGTTCCCGTTGCTACCGCAATGAAGAAGCTGTGGGATGCGATCCTCTTCACCTCCCGTGTAACCGATGGCGATGCAATCGAAAACTGGAACAAGCACAATGAAAATCTGAAGGTAAAGTATAACTACCTCAACAGCCTGAAGATCGAAACCCTCCACTTCACCTCTTCCAACGGCACCGACTTCACCGTTGGCATGAACAAGAAGGGCGTATTCCAGGGCGGCGGCGAGACCACTCTTCTGGGCAATTTCTATAACCCCAACATCCCCTCCGAGGAGATCTTCACCTCTCCCATGAAGGGCGTTGCAGAAGGTATCGTTTACTCTTCCAAGCCTCTGTCCTACAAGGGCGAGCTGATCGAAAACTTCTCCGTTCGCTTCGAAGGCGGTAAGGCAGTAGAAGTAAAGGCAGAAAAGGGTCAGGCTCTGCTGGAAGAAATGATCTCCATGGACGAAGGCGCTGCATATCTGGGCGAAGTTGCTCTGGTTCCCTTCGACAGCCCCGTAAACCAGACCGGCATTCTGTTCTACAACACTCTGTTTGACGAAAACGCTTGCTGCCATCTGGCACTGGGCGCAGGCTTTACCGGCTGTATCGAAGGCTTCGAAAACTACACCTCCGATGAGCTCCACGCAATGGGCGTCAACGATTCCATGATCCACGTTGACTTCATGATCGGTACCGCTGATCTGTCCATCGTAGCAACCTGCGAAAACGGCGAAACCGTTCAGATCTTCAAGGACGGCACTTGGGCGTTCTAAGATCTTACTATAAGACAACAAACAACCTCCCTTTCGGGAGGTTGTTTGTTTATTCGTCTATTCTACCGATATAAATTCAAAAAAAGAGAGCCGATTGGCTCTCTTTTGATTATTTGTAATTAGGGGAAGCGTAACCGGCGATATACTTGCTGTTGAGCGCATATGTATTGCAGGATACTTTATCGGCGTAGTTGCCTTCTACAGTAGTAACAATGCCGTTTTCAACGGATATTACAATGCCCACATGATCTACTTTACCACGTTTGCCTCCCCAGTCGATGAAGATGATATCACCAACCTTGGGAGTATAAGACTTGGAATACTTGGTATATCGACCCTGATTCTTGTAGAATGTCTGCATCGCACCGGAGCTGCGCATCAGAGGAATAATGTCAGTATCTACACCTACCTGATCAGCGCACCAGCCCAGGAATACAACGCACCATGCATAGCTGGTAGAACTGCTGTAACGATCGCTTACCTCATGGCCAAAATACCAGGTATTGTACTTTACGTTATTATACTTCTTTTCCTTTACACCGATCTCACCCTTCGCGATATCAGTGATCTTTTCTGCCTGATCAGCAAGAGGAGCACTGGGAGTCTGGGTATCGGGCTTGGGAGTAGTAACCGGTTTAGTGGTAGTAACCGGCTTGGGAGTAGTAACAGGCTTAGTGGTAGTAACAGGCTTGGTAGTAGTGGGCTTCTTGGTGGTTACAGGCTTGGTAGTAACCGGTTCGGTTTCAGGAACATCCTCAGTATCGGGAGTTGCCACGGTACCGCTAAGGAAGCCGTTATGAGTAAACTCGGTCACACCGCCGGAGGTGGTGGGAGCCTGAGTATCTACAGTAGTATCAGGGGTCTGGGTAGTAGAGGGAGTAGCAGTATCGCTGTACAGATACTCCTCGGAAGAACCAACAGTTACAGCAGGAGCGAAATCGGTGGGAAGGGTGACAACATGGGATTCTTCATTTGCGGTGGAAAACATACCGGTGCAGAAGGCGGCTGCTCCGATCAATGCCAAAATAGGTAAGATCAGTAGTCTTTTCATGACAATCTCCTTTCTCTTTTGCCGACTGAATCGGCGCCGAAAACTTCGGCAACTTTCTGAGCCATCAAGCAATGCCACCCGCTTGGATACCATCTGCCCGCAAACTCATCTTCATAGCGCACCCTGCGGTCGACCTGCCAAACATCTCCGAGCATGGCTGCGCGACTCTATAATGATCCCTTACGAAAGGGCGCATTTCAGGACTATACAGCCGTATTGTATCATATA
Organism: Eubacteriales bacterium; assembly: GCA_045645175.1. Taxonomy (GTDB): domain Bacteria; phylum Bacillota; class Clostridia; order Oscillospirales; family CAG-272; genus CAKSQF01. The sequence goes on from JAZRIH010000006.1 coordinate 7,936, forward strand.
ATTTTCCATTTGTCAAGTACCTATGAAAAATATATATTTTTTACCAATTTTGCGGTAATCTATTAAAAAAAGAAATGCAAAAACGCACACTTTGCTACAATTGAACAAACGCGCCCCTCTGCTTTCGGGTGTGTTTTAAGCACTATTCACAATGGTGCTTCTCTCCATCTTTCATCGTTTTCATTATCCGGGAAAAAAATTTACAATTTAGAAGAATTTTGACTTGTATTCTTCACATATTTATGGTAACATATTCTATATAGTTAATTATTAATTTAATGATAGAAAGTGAGTTCTCCGCTATGTCAATTTGGGAATCCATCCTGTACGGATTGGTGCAAGGTCTCGCTGAATTTCTGCCCATCTCCTCCTCCGGACATCTGGCGATTTTTCAGAGCGTATTCGGCGCCGGTAACCCCGATGATAATATCTCTTTCAATGTACTGCTGCATTTGGGTACGTTGATTGCTGTCTTTTTTGTTTATCGAAAAGACATTTTTCAGCTCATCCGCTCTTTTTTCACCCTTTGCGGAAAACTGTTAAAGGGAAATTTCCATTACTCCTCCTACGATGTCAATGAGCGCTTCGTAATTCTGGTGCTGATTGCAACCATTCCATTAGTTCCCGCCGCTTTGCTGGAGGATTATATCGCCGCACTCTCCTCGTCTGTCATTATCGTAGGCGTGATCCTGCTGTTCAACGCATTTCTCCTCTTTTTCTCGGACAAAATGGGAAAAGGAGACAAAACCTTGGACGAAGCCACCCCTAAAAACGCTATCGTTGTGGGACTTTGTCAGATGCTGGCAATCCTTCCCGGTCTGTCCCGTTCCGGTTCTACCATCACCGGCGGTCTGACTCAGGGCTTTGAGCGTCCTTTGGCAGTACGCTTCTCCTTCATCCTGTCCATTCCCGCGATTTTGGGCGCTTGCGTTCTGAAGCTCCCCGATTTCTTCGCTACCGCCGTAAACGAAGGCAGCACACAGCTGCTGATCTATCTGGCAGGCGCACTGGTAGCCGGTCTGGTAGGTGTGGGTGCAATGAAACTCCTCACCTATATCTCCAAAAAATCTAATTTCCGATTCTTCTCCTACTATTGCATCGCAGCCGGACTCTTTGCTATCCTTTGGGGTATCACTCATTAAGGCTGCACTCAACGAAAGGAAACCTCATGGCAACACAAAAGAAACGCAAACCCACAACCAAACGCACATCTACTCCTCCAAGACCCACTAAAGCAGAGCTGGAACGGCAACGCGCCGCCGAGGAAGCCGAAGAAGAACGCCGCGCCGCCATTAAAGCATCCAAAGAAGCCGCACGACGGGATCCCGACAATCCCGTCAACTTGATCACCTTCTTTGCAATGCTTACGATCAGCTTCCTTGCTTTTATATTCATTTACTTCACCAAAACCGATCAAGGCATCAACGGTGCCGCAGGACCACTGGGCTATTGGTTCTACTGCCTCTGCTTCGGTCTGCTGGGTCCCTCGGCTTATCTCCTGCCCATCGGACTCTTTTACATCACATTTGTCCGCAACAAATGCCTCCGTCACGGCACCTGGCTGTTGAAGGTAACCTCCGCATTTGTGTTCATCCTGTTTATCGCCATCGGTTTCCAGATGATGGTACAGGCATCGGACAAGCCCATCAACTGCGCTTCCTTCCCTGATTTGTGGAACGAAGGCATCGCCCGCCGAGGCGGCGGTGTACTGGGCGGTATGCTGGGCGGAGCACTCTACTTCCTCTTGAAAAATGTGGCGTGGATGGTTCTGATCCCTTGTCTGATCATCGATATTCTCCTGCTTGCTGAAATCACTCCCACCATGATCCGTGATTTCTTCGCAAGACTTGCCGAGAGCATCCGCGCATATATGGCGGAACGTCCCGAAAAGACTCCTCGACCCAAAGAAAGCAAGCCCAAACCTGCCACTCCCCCCAAAGCACCCCCTCCTCCCGTCAGCGAAGAAGCATCAGAAGAGCCTGCACC
>JAZRIH010000007.1:0-32315 GCA_045645175.1 Eubacteriales bacterium
TGCTTTTGAATTTTACACTGCTTGAGTATACTCATTGCAGAACTCAAATGAAGTCGAATTTAATTCTAAGGAGTATGAAATGGATATTTTCGCAGTATTTACACTATTAGGCGGTCTCGCCTTTTTCCTCTTTGGCATGAATGTCATGTCCACCGGTCTGGAACAGCTGGCAGGCGGTAAGCTGGAGCAGCTGCTTCGGAAAATGACCTCTAACCGATTGAAGTCTTTGCTCTTGGGCGTAGGCATTACCGCCGTGATCCAGTCCTCGTCTGCCGTGACCGTTATGCTGGTAGGCTTGGTGAACTCCGGCATCATGCAGCTGGGTCAGTCCATCGGCGTGATCATGGGCTCCAACATCGGTACCACCGTCACCGCATGGTTGCTTTCTCTCACCGGTATTGAGGGTGATGCATTCTGGATCAAGATGCTCAAGCCTTCTTCCTTTGCTCCTCTCCTGGCGCTGTTGGGCATCGGACTTATGATGATGGGAAAGAGCAACAAGAAGAAGTCTATCGGCTCGATCCTGCTGGGCTTTGCAGTCCTGATGAACGGCATGGAACTCATGAGCGATTCGGTTGAGCCTCTCAAGGACAGCCCCGAGTTTGCAAGCGTTCTGACGCTGTTCACCAATCCTCTTGTCGGCGTGCTGGTCGGTGCAGTATTCACCGCCATCATCCAGTCTTCTTCTGCATCGGTGGGTATCCTGCAGGCATTGACCACTACCGGCAATATCACCTTCGGTAATGCCATCCCCATCATCATGGGTCAGAATATCGGTACCTGTGTGACCGCATTGATCTCCTCCGTGGGCGTTAATCGCAATGCGAAGCGCGTCAGCATCGTTCACATTTCCTTCAACCTCATTGGTACGCTGGTATGGCTCTCCGTATTCTACCTCGTACACGCATTTGTCAACTTCTCCTTCATTAACCAATCCATCGATGCGGCATGGATCGCCATTATTCACTCGATCTTCAACGTACTGACCACGCTTGTGCTGCTCCCCTTCACCAAGCTGCTGGAAAAGCTGGCGTATCTCATCATCAAAGAGAAGGGCAAGAAGGCAGAAACTGCCAGCTTCCTGGACGAACGTCTTCTCTCTACTCCCTCGGTTGCTGTATCCGAGTGCAATGCCAAGACAGTTGAGATGAGCCACGTAGCCTTTGCAACCTTGGAACACTCTTTTGCGATTCGAGGCAATTATACAGAAGATGGCGTTGGAAAGATCCTTGCAGGCGAAGATGAGCTGGATCTCTACGAGGATAAGCTGGGTACCTTCTTGGTGAAGATCTCTGCAAAGGAGCTTTCCGATGCAGACAGCCGTCAGGTGTCCCGTATGCTCCACTCCATCGGCAACTTCGAGCGTCTGGGCGACCATGCAGTAAATCTGGTTAAGGTTGCGCAGGAAATGCACGAAAAGAAGATCTCCTTCTCCGATGAGGCAACCCGTGAGATCGCCGTATTGCAATCTGCCATTGATGAGATCATCATCCGAACCAAGGAAGCATTCGTCCAAAACGACTCCGCAAAGGCGGCTATGGTTGAGCCTCTGGAGCAGGTTATCGACCACCTGATTGCAGATATCAAGAACCGTCACATTGCCCGTCTGAAGAACGGCTACTGCACCATCGAGCTGGGCTTCGTTCTGTCTGATCTGCTCACCAACTACGAGCGCATCTCCGACCACTGCTCCAACATCGCAGTTGCGGTTATTGAGGCAGAGCAGGACAGCTTCGATGCACACCGCTATCTGTCGGGCGTCAAGGAAAACGATGCAGACTTCGCAAACGAATATGCCCGTTGCCTTGCAACCTACAAACTGTAATACAACGAAAGCAAACTCCCGTCACATTGTGACGGGAGTTTTTGTTATTGCATTGGATCACGCCTTGCAGAGCGCCTTCATCTCGTCGTCGGTGAGGGTCAGCTCAACGCCGCGGAGATTGTCCATGAAATGCTCGGCGCTGGAGGAGCCGAACAGCGGGATCACACGGGGGAATCCCTCACAGCGGTGGAGATTGACCATCCATGCTACCGCAAGGGTGCTGGCGGAGACGCCCTTTTGGGCAGCCATCTCTTTCAAAAAGGCAAGACGATCCCCTGCGATGAGATCGCCGGGCAGACGATCGGCTACCTCGTAACCGCCCTTGGCAAGGGAAGAGTAGGCAACCAGAGGAATGTCCTTGGCAGTCAGATAGCGCAGACACTCGCGGGTCACCGCTTCATTGAAGATGTAATCGGGTGCGATGTCAGCACGGGGATGGAGATAGGTGAATTTCTGCTGTAAAACGGTGTAGGGTGTTTCGCCCTTGGCAGTTGCGATGGAGTTTGCCTCAGCAAAGCGCCAGGTGTCGTAGTTACTGCCGCCTAGGGTGCGTACCTTGCCCTTTTTCACCAGATTGTGGAAGGCTTCCATGGTTTCTTCCAAGGGAGTGGTGGGATCATCGGTGTGGGCGTAGTAGAGGTCGATGTAATCGGTGCCCAGCTTGCGCAGGCTTTCGTCGATCCAGTATTCGATCTGCTCCTTTTTCAGGCCCTGACCCTTTCCGTGACGGGCAAAGCCTACCTTGGTGGCGATCACCAAACGATCTCTGCCTCCGCGCTCCTTCAGCCACTCGCCGAGGAGAGTTTCACTCTCGTCGCCGGTGCCCTGCCAATGGGCATAGTTGTTGGAGGTGTCGATAAAATTACCGCCGAAGTCGATGTAGGCGTCCAAAACCTTGTAGGCGTCCTCTTTGGAGGTGGTGGTACCGAAATTCATTGCGCCCAGTGCGGTGGGAGCAACTTCAAGTCCGTTTGGAAGTTTGATCTTGTTCATCATGGTTCACCTTTCTGATTAGTTGTAGGATTTCTTTTATTATAGCAAATTTTCCCGAAAAACACAATGGGATTTGCGAATTTCGAAAAAAGAAAACCAACGCATTGCGTTGGTTTTCAGGTTACCCCTCCCAAGCAGGGAAGAGGATGGAGATGACAGTGCCTTGCCCCAGCGTGCTGTCCAGGGTAACGGTGGCACCATGGAATGCCGCACCGTGTTTGACAATGGAAAGTCCCAAGCCGGTACCGCCGATTGCTTTGGAATGGCTCTTGTCCACTCGATAGAATCGTTCAAATACCCGTGCGCGGTCAGCTTCGGGAATGCCGATGCCTGTGTCGCGGACGGTCAGACGCACCTTCGCGCCCTCTTTTTGCAGGGTGATGTAAACAAAGCCCTTGTCTTTGTTGTATTTGATGGCGTTTTCGGTGAGATTGTAGATCATCTCTTCCAAAATTCGCGGCACACCGTAGACACGCAAAGCCGAAAGATGGCTTTCCAAGGTCACCATGCGCTTCTCGGCAAGGGGATGGAGACGCGTCACCACTTGACTTACAATCTCGGACAGCTCAACCGCTTCCTTGACCTCGGGCAGACGGGCTTCATCCAGCTGGGAGAGCTTGATGATGTCATCAATCAGCCCCAGCAGACGTTGGGATTCGCTGTGAATCTTGCCGGCAAAGCCGCGGATATCGTCAGGACGGACGATGCCCAGAGTGATCATTTCGGCAAAGCCTGAAATGGAGGTGAGGGGGGTCTTCAATTCGTGGGATACGTTGGCGGAAAATTCACGGCGGAGGGTTTCTCTCTCCTCGCGCTCGGAAATGTCCAGAATCAAAAGTACCGCACCCACAATCTCGGTTTTGGCATACACGGGATTGGCGATGATCTGATAGATCTTGCCGTCGTGGAGCATTCGCTCCTCGCAATGCTTGCCATCAAGACTCTCCCGAATGGCATTGCCAAAGCCCTTGTTTTGGGTGAGCGTTTGGACGCTGACGCGCGCATCTCCGGGAATCGCATCTAACAGACGCATGGCAGAGGTGTTGTAGGAAAGGAGTTCGCCATGGCGGTCAATGACCAACAGTCCCTCGCTCATGTTTTCGGTGATGGCGGAAAACTCTTCCTGTCTGCGGTGAAGCTCCTCCACCTGCTCGCGAATCTGCTGATTTTGCTTCTCCAATTTCTGGAGGAGGGGGGACAGCTCGCTATAGGTGTTCACCTTTTGGGGATTGGCCAGATCCAGTTTGTTTAAAGGTCCTGTGATCCGTCTGGAAATGCCATAGGCAAGGAGCAGAGAAACGGGAATGGCAATGAGAATGGTAATGGAAATGGGTTGCAGAAGGGGAATCAGCAAGGACAGCAGGGAATCGCGGGTGTCGGACAGGCGGAGCACCGATCCGTCGGACAGACGCAGGGCATAGTTGAGGGTTTCGGTGGTAAGGGTGTCCGAATATCGGGTAGCAAGTCCTTCCCCGGTGCTCAATGCCTCCCCGATCTCCTCGCGGTCGGTATGATTGCTCAGCGTTTGAGGATCCACATGGCTGTCAAAAAGCACATTGCCGGCGGGATCCACCCAAGTGATGCGGGCGCGGTGGGTGGATTTGTCCAAGGAACGGAGATAATCCATGCCGCCCTTTTCCACACCGCGGGCGATGTAATAAGCTTCCTCTTTCAGTTGACTCTCATACTGACGGTCAAACGTGCTGTAAAGCATTCCGATGGTCAGAGGCAGGCAGGCAATCAGCACGCCCAGCGCAACTAAAAAAATGGATTTGAAAATTCGTTTGGTCATGCCGCGCTCCCTCAGCTGTTTGTGCTGAGTCGGTAGCCTACGCCGCGGACGGTTTCCACCAGCTCGCCGCAGTCACCCAGTTTAGTGCGCAGCGTACGGATGTGTACGTCTACCGTACGGCTTTCGCCGTCGAAGGAGTAGCCCCAAATGCGGTCCAGCAGTTGATCGCGGGTGAACACAATGCCCGGATGCTCCAAAAAGAGGATGAGGAGCTGGTATTCCTTGTTGGTCAGGGCAATCTCAACCCCATCTACCGTTACCGAGTGACGGGCGGTATCCACCGAAAGGGCACCGTGGGTGTAGGAAGCGGGATTCTTATCGGCAACTTTTCGATCGGAGCGTCGGAGGAGGGCGCGGATCCGGGCAAGCAACTCCATAATGCCGAAGGGCTTGGCCAGATAATCGTCGGCACCGCTGTCCAGTCCCACTACTTTGTCGTACTCACTGCTCTTGGCGGTGAGGACCAAAATAGGCAGGTCGGCGGTTGCAGTGTTGCTGCGCAGTTTACCGAGAATGGTCAGCCCGTCCTCCTCGGGGAGCATGATATCCAGCAGTAAGAGATCGGGGGTCTCTTGCTCCATCGCCTTCCAGAAGGGGGTGGGGTGGTCAAAGCCGCGGGCTTCCATGCCATAGCTTTGCAGCGTATAGATGATCATCTCGCGGATGGCGGCATCATCTTCTAAACAATAGATCATTGAACATTCTCCTTGATTGGTTATCAAGTGACAGTATATTCCTTTTAGGTTAAATATACAATCGGAACTTTGTTAAATCGGCGTAAAATAGAGGGTTCTCCTTCTATTGTATCGCATTTTGGTGAAAAAGGCAATAGGATGCAGGAAATTTGTCCGATTTTCCTACGGCGTGTTCATTGCTCGTTCATAGAATGTTTACAAATAGTATAAAATATCGCCATGAAAATGTAGTATCATAAATTGATAGATGATTTCAAAATACAGATTTGTGAAAATACAAGAATTGAGGTACAGCTATGAGTATTCAGGCAAATGCCGGCAAGCAGTCCATTATTCAGGTAGACGGTGTATCCTATCGCCGACTGCCCATCAAAACCCACGTGGTGACCAATACTGACAATATTTGCGATGTAGCAGAGAAGTACGCCAAGGAGCATCTGCAGGAAGGCGATATCCTGTTCATGTCCGAGAAGATGGTTTCCTGCACTCAGGGCAGAGCTATCCCCATGGATGAGATCAAGCCCCGCAGACTGGCAAAGTTCCTTTGCAAATTCGTTCTCAAAACCAAGCACGGCATCGGTTTGGGCATCCCCGAGACCATGGAAATGGCGCTCCGTGAGTGCGGTACCATCCGTATCCTGTTCGCTGCCGCGATCAGCGCAGTAGGCAAACTCTTCCGCCGCCGCGGCTGGTTCTACAAGATCGCCGGTCCCAAGGCTTCTTCTATTGACGGACCTACTCCCAACACCCTCCCTCCCTACAACCGTTACGTTGTGCTGGGACCTGCTGATCCCGACGCAGTTGCCAAGGATGTGGCTGAGCGCATTGGCACCTACGCCATCGTGGTAGACATCAACGATCTGGGCGGCAACATTCTGGGCGCATCTCACAAGGAGCTGGATCGCGACCGGTTGGTTCGCATTCTGGCGGACAACCCTCTGGGTCAGAGCGGTGAGCAGACCCCCATGGGCATCACCCGCGTTGCCGAGGAAGGCGCAACCGAATAAAAAACAAATCCGTTTCGTGTATACGAAACGGATTTTTGTTTGTGGGGAGTTATTCGGGGATGTGATAATATTCCTTCACGCATTCACGGAAAGCGGTGTCGTCGGCGTAGAAGGTGGCACGGCGATAGTCGATTTGGATATAGCCATAGTGTTCATACCAGTAAATATTCACATGAGGTCCAAACGGTTTGTGGGAATCGGAATAAAAACCCATGGAGAGGGCTTCCCCGTGACCGTGATCAACATTTTCCGGGATGGGAGGTCTCTCGGTGGAATCTGCTTGAATAGAGGGCATGATCTTTTTCCATTCCTCAACGGGAATTTCGTCCATCACATAATCGCCGTGATAGCTTCCTTTGAAATCGATGAGCTCAGACTCGCGCAGGACTTTATTGACTTCATCCTTCAACATGGGAATCGTAGGCAGAGCGAAGAGCTGAATGATGGCAGAGGCGATCAGGATCAGGCAAACAGAATAGCAAACGATGTTGCTCCATCGCTTGAGCCTTATGCGTAAAAGCTCATTGATGCCCACTACTGCCGCTTGGAGGAAAATGCTTTTTCCAATGTGCAGACCGTAGAAGTAGCCCATGATCACCAAACCCAGCCAACCGCCGAAGAGCAGTCCGTACAGCATGAGCCCCAGCGCTAACAGTGCCTGCGGGATCAGTGCGCCCAGCCAATGGGTAAAGTTTTTGGACAGCGCAATAAAGAGGATCGCTTCCAAGGTGTACACCAACAGCCTTGTAATGCTCAAAGAGTGCGTATGAATGGTGGGGGTGCGCAGAATAAACAGTTGATCGATCAGATCGCGCAACGGCTCATAGAGCAGAGGGATGAATAATCCCGCAAGGATCATGAGCAGGATGCGAAGCCAATCGAGCAGGGACAAGTCCCGGTAAGGGAAGGGCATATGAAGCTGTTTTTCTTTCATAGTGAACCTCCTTGGGGCGCGTTTGATATAGTCGGGTAGGTTGTTGAGTACAGTATAACATGTCAATATGAACTGCATTGTAAGAAAGTGGAAATATTTTGTAAACGCGAGGGAGTATTGTGTTTTCGGGACTTATGCCGTTTGCAGAACCACTCAAAATAAAAACAGGTCGGCAAGTATTTGCAGGCTCCCCCTCTCCGTCACGGTAAGCCGCGACACCTCCCCCCGAAGGGGGAGGCAGGGTTGAGGGAGAATTGCCGAAAAAAAGAGCAGGGCAAGAATTTGCCCTGCTTTAATAAAGTTTTTGGAGTTCCAAGAACCTTTTTGAAAAAAGGTTCTTGGCGGGGTGCGGGGCGGAGCCCTGCATAGATTACTTCTTCAGCTTAGCCTGAGCTTTGAGGCGGAGCTGAGTGTTGAGGATTGCCTTACGCAGACGGATGGTCTGGGGGGTAACTTCGATGAGCTCGTCCTCGGCGATGAACTCGATGGCTTCTTCCAAGCTCATGAGACGGGGAGGAGTGAGGATCAGCTTTTCGTCAGCGCCCTTGGAGCGGATAGCGGTGAGCTGCTTGGTCTTACAGGGGTTGACTGCGATGTCGCCCAGCTTGGGGTTTTCGCCTACGATCATGCCCTCGTAAACGGGAGTCTGCACGCTAACAAACATAGCGCCGCGCTCCTGGGTGTTGTACAGACCGTAGGAGGTGGTCACGCCTGCCTCGGATGCAACCAGAGAGCCGGTGTAACGTGCGGTGATCTCGCCCTTGAAAGGCTGATAGCCGTCAAACATGGTGTTGATGATGCCTTCGCCACGGGTGTCGGTCATGAATTTGCTTCTGTAACCGAACAAGCAACGGGAAGGAATGGAGTATTCCATCTTGGTGCGGCTGCCGTGTACAGACATGTCGATGAGGTCGCCGCGGCGTGCGCCCAGCTTTTCCATTACTGCACCCGCAAATTCGGTGTCTACGTCAATGTAAACCTTTTCTACGGGCTCGTGGAGTACGCCGTCGATCTCCTTGTAAATTACACGGGGAGCGGATACCGCCAGCTCGTAGCCCTCACGGCGCATGGTTTCGATGAGGATGGACAGGTGCATTTCGCCTCTGCCCGCTACCTTGAAGGAGTCGGTGGTGTCGCCGTCGGATACACGCAGGGAAACGTCCTTGAGAAGCTCGTCATACAGACGCTTGCGGATCTGACGGGAGGTAACGAATTTGCCTTCCTTGCCTGCGAAGGGGGAGTCGTTGACCTGAATGGTCATTTCCAGAGTAGGCTCGGAGATCTTTACAAAGGGAAGTGCTTCCACGTTGGTGGGGGAGCAGATGGTGTCACCGATGGTGATGTTTTCAGCGCCCGAGAAGCAGACGATGTCGCCTACCGATGCAGATTCGGTGTTGGTGCGGCGCAGACCGTCGAAGGTGAAGAGGGAGATGACCTTGGAGCGGACGGGCGCCATGTCGGGCTTGTGGTAGTTGCAGATGGTGATGTCCTGACCGACCTTGATGGAACCGTTGTCGATTCTGCCGATGCCGATTCTACCTACGTAATCGTTGTAGTCGATAGAGGAAACCAGCATTTGCAGACCCTTGGTTTCGTCGCCTTCGGGTGCAGGCATATAGTCCAGAATAGTGTCGAAAAGGGGCTTCAGATCGGTGCCTTCGCCGTGGGGATCCAGGCAAGCGGTACCCTGTCTGCCGGAGCAGAAGATCATGGGGGAGTCCAGCTGATCGTCGGTAGCGTCCAGATCCATGAGCAGATCCAGAACCTCGTCGATGACCTCGTCTACGCGCGCGTCAGGCTTGTCGATCTTGTTGACAACGACGATGACGCGGTGGTTCAGTTCCAGTGCGCGCTGGAGCACGAAACGGGTCTGAGGCATGGGACCTTCAGCGGCATCGACCAGAAGGAGAACGCCGTTCACCATTTTCAGAATACGTTCTACTTCACCGCCGAAGTCAGCGTGACCGGGGGTGTCGATGATGTTGATCTTTACGTCCTTGTAGTGAACAGCGGTATTTTTAGCAAGGATCGTGATGCCGCGTTCCCGTTCCAGGTCGCCCGAGTCCATTACGCGCTCGGTGGTAGCCTGATTGTCACGGTATACGCCGCCCTGCTTGAGCATTTCGTCTACCAGGGTAGTTTTGCCGTGGTCAACGTGGGCGATGATGGCGATGTTTCTGAGATCATTACGAACCATATTTTTTCTCCTGTATTTTGATATTTTTGTTTGTAATTTGGATTTAGGATAATTACATAGATTGAGTTGGTCAATTAGTAAACATTCCCTTTTAGATGCACATAGCCAAGGAAAAGGGTGGGAGGTTTGGAGGGCGGGGATGGAGTTGTGCCATGCGCAACTCCGCGCAGTTGGCAAAGCCAACTGCTGAAAACATTCGGCGTTTGATGATGGTAGCAGTTGCAAAGCAACTGCCTCCCTCCAAGTCTAACTCGGTGATAGAAATCTTCACCTTATCAAATATTCAACCATATTATTATACCACAAATCCCGTTTTCAGAAAAGAGTTTTTGCGAAAAAAATCTTAAAAGATTGCACAAATCGCATAGACATTTGGAAAGAATTATGCTATAATAATACAAAATCAGTGATTATGCCCATTTGGGCAGTTGGGAGGATGGCTTTGGCATTCTGGAAACGTAAACCCAAGGAGGGCAGTCTTGCCTTTCGGATGCAAATGGCGGAGAAGATCTCGGGCAAGCATATCAAGTATGTCACCGAGCGAATTGATAACGAGGACATTGTCATCGGCAGAGAAGGCGCACTGAATCTGCGCAACGGCGAGCTGTTGGTCTACGCCTCTGCGGACATCCTTTTCCGTACCCCCGTGGAGTGTCTCACCGCATCCGAGCTGATGAGTCTGGACGGAGTCATCATCAGCGGCCCCGATATGGCACACGGCGGCGTAGAGCGCACGGTGATTGCCTACTATCTCTATTACCGTTAAATTGTGAAATTTTTCGGATGATTCAATAAAAATTGATTATCCTATTGAAAAATAAAAATGAATGTAGTATAATAAAGTGGAAGGCTGTCCTTAGGGACAACCACTTGTCGCTATCAAAGGAGGAATTTGAACATGGCTGATCAGCGCACCATTACCTTCTCTCTGCCCGATGAACGGGAGATGGAAATCCGTACCACCTTGCAGGAGGTTTATAACGCTCTGAAGGAGAAGGGATATAATCCCATCAATCAGATCGTCGGCTATATTCTGTCCGAGGATCCCACCTATATTACCAACTATAAGAATGCGCGCAGTCTGATCCGCAAGATCGACCGCGACGAGCTTCTGAACCTGATGGTCAGAAACTATCTGAAGCTGTAATCTGTTTCGAATGAACGTATATACCATTTCAACTACCTGTCGGGAAGAGCATCCGAAAGAGGGGCGTTCTTTTGTCGCCCTTGGAAATTTCGACGGTCTGCATCACGGTCACGCCGCCATTTTGGAGGCGTGTCGGATGGGGGCGGAGAGATTGGATGCGATCCCCGGCGTTTTTACCTTTTCTACGGGAAAAGCGCCTCGTCTGACTACTATGGAGGAGCGTCTTGCTCTTTTTGAGCAGGCAGGAATCGAAGCAGTATGGCTTGCCGACTTCGATGCCCTTCGACATCAGACCCCCGAGGAATTTGTTTCTATCACCCTTGCCAAGATGGGTGCGGTGGGCGTTGCCTGTGGATTCAACTTCCGCTTCGGAAAAGGTGCATCGGGAGATGTGGATCTCCTAAAGTCTCTTTGTCAGGCACAAGGGATCGACTGTCAGGTGCTTCCCCCGATTACACGGGATGGGCTGACGGTCAGCTCTACCGAGATCCGTCGCCGTCTGACCGAGGGAGATATGGAAGGCGTTACCGCACTGATGGGTCGCCCTTGGGCGATCACGGGTAGCGTTGCCCACGGCAGAGCCGTTGGCGGATCGGTGCTTTCCTTTCCCACGATGAATCTGCCCATCAACGAGCCCCGTCTGCTTCCCCCGTACGGCGTGTATTTTACCCGTGCCATCATCGACGGCACCGCTTATCCTGCCATCACTAATTTGGGTGTGCGCCCCACTTTTGGGGAGAGCGAGCTTCTGGCGGAAACCCATTTGCTTCGTGCAAGCGGCGATTTTTACGAAAAATCGGTGACCGTGGAATTTCTCTCCTTCCATCGCCCCGAGCGAGTCTTTGCCACACCTGCCGAATTGGCGGCAACGATTGGGGAGGACGTTGCATCGGCAGAGCGATATTTTCAGACTATTTCTACCCCCTCACCTGCTATGGAGGTGACTTTGTGAATCGATTGACCAAGGGATTGTCCCTGTTTTTGGCAGTTTTACTGCTGCTGATGCCCATGGCAGTATGGGCGAGTGAATCTGAAACCACTCAATCCGCCCAGGAAGCGCCTGCACCCGAGATTAAGGAAGCGGACCTTACTCATGCGGAGAATATTCTGCTTTACTGCATTGAAACCGATACCATTCTGCGGAAAAAGAATGAGGACAAATCCATTCAGCCTCTTACCGCCACTAAACTCATGACCGCCATTCTTGCCTATGAGCGCATCAGCGATCTTAGCGCAGAGATCACCGTCACCAAGGAAATGGTGAAGGGGGTCAGCGGCACCTATTACGGTTTTCAGGCGGGCGATACGGTTTCGGCTGAGGATCTCATCAAGCTGATGCTCCTGCGCAAAAGCAACGATGCCGCAATGATTCTTGCCTATACCGCCGCAGGAGATTTTGATAGCTTCGTGGCATTGATGAATGACCGCGCACGCTCTCTTGGTATGGAGCACACCCGATTTACCAACTGCACCGGTTTGGAAGATCCCGAAATGACCACCACCCCTGCCGATCTCTTGAAGCTGGCGGTGGAGTTTTACACAAACGATGAACTGTTGGCATGGTCGGGAGCAAGTGATCTCCAATGCGAAAGCTTGGATCGCAAGATCTACAGTAACAATTTCTTCCTCAGCCGTTATTACAATGGTACGGGTACCTCCTACCTCTTTGAGGCGGTGAGCGGTATGATCAACGGCGGTACCGATGAGCTGGGCGATCTGCTCATTACCTCGGCTGCCAATAACGGACTCCACTATATCGTGGTGCTGACAGGCGGAGAAAAGGTGGAAAAACTCCCTGTTTGCTACGATATTACCCGTGAACTCATTGAAAAAGATACCTTGAACTTTGCTTTTTCCAAGGTTCTCTTGAGTGCAGAGGTGATCGGCGAGCTGCCCGTTTTCCTGGGCTCCGGTGCCGATTATGCGGCGGTGTTCCCCAAGGAAACGCTGGAATATTATCTGCCCAAGCACACCGATGCCAAGAAATTCAAGCGTGTAGTCGAGTATACCGTAGAATCGTTGGAAGCCCCCATTGAGGAGGGCAATACCGTTGGACGGATCAAGATCTACTACGACGGCGTCCTGTTGGGCGAGACCGATCTGGTGGTGCGCAGCAACATCACCCGAAGCGGTGCAGAATATCGGGTGAAACAGATCACCACATTCCTCAGCAGTAAATTGTTTGCGATCATTGCTCTGTCTGTGGTGGGTGTAGTTGCTCTCTATTTTGTAGCAATGGCTATTTACCGTGATCAGGTCAAGAAAAAATACGGCAACACGGAGCCGTATTGACATAGAAAAAGGACTTACTCATTTTTGAGTAAGTCCTTTTTGTTATAGGATCACACATCCCAAGGCAAAAGCGATCTGCAAAATCAAGAGCAAGGGGACGGTGAGGGTGAATTTCAGATGCTTGGTCTTGTGGCGGAAGAACTGCATGCCTATGTATGCACCGAGTGCGCCGTAAAAGAGGGCAATGCCAATGAGATTGGCTTCGGGGATGCGCCACTTTTTCTTTTTGGCATAGAATTTGTCCAGTCCATAGAGGATAAACGCCACCAGATTTACCAAGGCGAGATAGAGATAGGCAGAGGGGGCGATGGAGCGAACAAAGGCGAATACGCCCAGCTGAAAGTCCCAAAGAGTTGCAAGGAGAGCGTCCATCTTATACCTGTACGAAGCCCAGCTTCTTGTAAACCTTTCTCATGGTCTTCTTGGAGCGGTATGCGGCAGTCTCAGCACCCTGCTTCATGATGGATTCCAGATATGCCTTGTCAGCCATCAGACGGTCAAATTCTGCCTTCAGAGGAGCCAGATTGTCGGCAACGGTTTCGCCTACTGCCAGCTTGAACTCGCCGTAGCCCTTGCCTGCAAATTCTGCCTCGATTGCCTCGTGGCTCTTGCCGGTGAAGCAAGCGTAGATGTTCATCAGGTTGTTGATGCCGTCCTTGCCGTCTGCGAAGCGTACAACGGTGTCGGAGTCGGTAACGGCACGCTTGAATTTGCGGATGATGTCGTCCTTCTTGTCCAGAATAGCAACGTAGCCGTTGGGATTCTCGTCAGACTTGCTCATCTTCTTGGTGGGATCGGAGAGGGACATGATCTTGGCGCCGGTCTTGGGGATGAAGCCCTCGGGTACCTTGAAGGTGTTGCCGTATACGCCGTTGAAGCGCTCTGCAACGTTTCTTGCCAGCTCGATGTGCTGCTTCTGGTCAACGCCTACGGGAACCAGATCGGTCTGGTACAGGAGGATGTCAGCCGCCATCAGGGCAGGGTAGGTGAACAGACCTGCGTTGATGTTGTCGGCGTGCTTCTGAGACTTGTCCTTGAACTGTGTCATACGGGAGAGCTCGCCGAACTGGGTGTAGCAGTTGAGCACCCATGCCAGCTCTGCATGAGCGGGATTGTGGGACTGTACAAACAGAGTAGACTTGGTGGGATCGATGCCTGCAGCGATGTAAACTGCCAGAGTTTCGTAGGTACGGCGGCGCAGATCTGCGGGGATCTGACGGACGGTGATGGCGTGCTGGTCCACCACGCAGTACATACAGTCGTATTCGTCAGCAAGGGCAACCCAGTTCTTGATGGCGCCCAGATAGTTGCCGATGGTCAGCAGTCCGCTGGGCTGTACGCCCGAAAAAATGACCTTTTTTGCTTCGGTCTGATTGTTTTCCATGATAAAATACCTTCTTTCTTATAAATGAATCTGCAAAAGCAAAAGAAAAAGCCCTTGACATACAGTCAAGGACGGAATGATCCGCGGTGCCACCTTGGTTCGGGAGAGACCTCCCGCGCTTTTGCACGAACATGCTCTTTGATTGCCTCGGGCGCCCAACGGAGTACTCGCTTCGGTCTGTCGGCTTCCACCACCCCGACTCGCTGTGTGACCCACACGCTCCAACACCTTCAACGGCTGATATGGGTAGTGTAGCACAAAGCAGGGGAAAAGTCAAGGGATTATTCAAAATTATTTTACAGAGTTTATGGTGTTTTTAGCAAAAAAGAAGGAAAAAGTATATTGAAAAAAATTGGCTTGTGTGGTACAATAGATAGGTATCAGAAAAACGAAAGCGAGGATGAATCCTTTGGAATACGATCACTATCCTTATGAAGAAAAGAAAGAGCACGGTCCTGTATATAAGATCTTCAAGTGGGCGGCAATTTTGCTGATTGTCGGCGTTTACCTCATGTTGTTCTTCCGAATGTGCTCGAAAGAAGACCCTGCCTCTGCCAAGAAATTTCTTTGGACAGAGAACACCCTGACCGCATACGAAACATGGCAAAAAGCCGATGCGGCGACCCGCGGCGACTTTGCCTACACTCAGGAAAGCAGTTATACCATCTATAACGAGCAGACCCGTGAGAGCAAGACCTACCGCTACGATACCTTCTCCTGCCGCGAAAACGGCTACTCGGGCGACGGAAGCAATCCCGAGGACCGCAAGAAGTATATCCACTACGGTCAGTTCCACACCTCCAATCCCGTGTATATCCCCTCTGCGGGCGAGGTGCAGATCACCATTCGTGTCAATGACGAGGGTATGGAAGAGCTGATGTCTACCTACAATCTCTCCCAGCTGCCCCAAGGCGAGGTGTTCGCGTATGCCCTTACCGACGGCGAGCATTTCTACACCGAGTATCAGTACACCACCTCTGACCGCTTTACCTACAACTATCACCGTCTGACCTTCTCGGGCGTGGACTTTACCGATCTGTATCAGCTGGAACTGCTCATTTACTACGTGGGCGACGGCACCGTTGATCTGGCCACCCCCTACGAATATCTCACCATTTATCTGGCGGATATTCCCATGAAGCCATATAATATGAAGGACGCCAAGCCTATCAAGCTCAGCGGTCTGGAAAAGCCCCCCTACGTGGTGTACAATGACAGCACCCGTACCGAAGACTAAATCGGGAGGATCCAAATGTTACTGAATATCAAAGAAACTACCCTTGCGTACCGTTGTCCCCATTGCGGAGCAGGTGTCATGAGTATGGTGGGAATCTTCTCGCTGTCCGGCGATCTGCTCAAGCTCAAATGCTCTTGCGGCAACAGCGAGCTGCTCATCGAAAAGAATGCCGATGGCAAGATCCGTCTGGTGGTGCCTTGCATTGTTTGCGCCAAGCCTCATGTGTATGTCCTTGGACAGAATCAGTTCTTCCGCAGAGGAGATGGTGATGTCTTCCGTCTGCCTTGCCCCTATACCGGATTGGATCTCTGCTTCGTAGGTGAGAAAAATGACGTGCAAGTGGCATTGCAGGAAGCCGATGACGCTCTCCTTGCGCTGATGCGAGATGCAGGTCTGGAGGATATCGAACAGCTCCACGCCGGCGATGAGATGCTGGAAGCCCGTGAGCAGGACCCTCAGGTTGCCGATATCGTGCGCTATGCCATCCGCGAGCTGGATGACGAGGGTAAGATCACCTGCAACTGCCAGAACAATGCCATTGCCGATTATCAGTTCCGTCTGCATGACGGGGACGTGACCATCTGGTGTGAGGAGTGCGGAGCGACGATCACTCTGCCCATGCCCGGCGTATCGGCGGCAGAAGCCTTTTTGCAGAGAGATTCGCTGACTCTAAAATAATTGCTCCAAGGATGCACCGATTTAAGTGTTCTCCATAGAATGGTAAAGGAGAGGGAAGCCTCGAGAGGCGGAGCCTCTACCTGATTAAAATTCAAGGAGATTAAAATATGGGTTGCTTCTGCAATATTTTTGAAAATTCCACTGTATGGCTGATTATCATCGCCCTGATCCTTCTGTTCTTCTTCTGCGGTAACGAAGGTTGCGGCGGATACGGCTACACTCCCATTAACAATGGCTGTGGCTGCAACGGTTGTGGCGGTTGCGCAGCGTACAACAATAACAACGGTTGCGGCTGCGGTTGCAACTGAGCATAAGAAAAAGAGAAGGACTTAGGTCCTTCTCTTTTTTGTAGAGGAATTTGCGTACGTTATACCAAGGGGGAGGAGAAAACCATCTCAAACGCCGAAGTTTTTCTCCTCCCCCTTCGCTATCACCCTTGGTGATAGCTCATCCCCCTCCACATTCCTTGGCTGGTGCGGTTTCGCAAGTAGGTTCTCTTTTCTATTGTATCGGCTCGCCGTGGAAATCTCGTCGGCAGAGCTTTTCAAACACCATTCTCCTTTGGGATCCGTTAGAGAGGCTTTCCAATCGGCGCAACAAGGGGAGATAGCGCATCAGCGCGCGATCGTACAGCTCAAAGAAGCTATCGTGGGACACTTTCCCCGTATAGGGATCGCTCCATTTTTGATGGCGCAGATTGGCGGGATCGGGATAGTATCGGCTCTCACCCAAAAAGAGGGGGGAAAGATAGGGGGCGCAAAACGGTCGCTCGATGATCTTAGCAATCCTCGCCTTGCATCCGTGGGGATCGTAGAGGATGCCCGTGGCAAGGTGGACCGCATGAAAGGCACGTCCCACTGAAGCGGGAGAGAGGTGGATAGAGTACACACGGCAGATAGTTTGTGACAGGAGCAGGGACAGTGCGCGACGCTCCACGGGGGAGAGGTGGTAAGCGCTGGGGCGAGGGAGGCAGGCAAGGGGAATCTCCAAGCTTCGTTCCACTGTCAAACGGCTCAGATCCGATTCCAAGGCATTGTGGACGGCAAAGCTCCTTGCCGATGGCTCCACCCCTGTACGGGCATAGATGAATGCGTGGGTGTGGCTGTCCAAGAGATAATGCCCCAAAAATCCGCAGGCATAGGCAAGCGCACAAAGACGACCATCGATGGAATGGTCGTCTTTTCTGTAAGGGTTAGTATTACTATAGATCGGAACTGCACCAGCCAAGGAAAAGGGTGGATGGTGCGGAAGGAGGGGAAAATCATCTTTTATCCCATCTGCCGTGTCAAACAACTCACCAAGCAGGGTGGGGATCTTCTTCGTGTGGAGCAGGGAGCTGAGCTTTTTTCTCCCGATGGCGGCGGGGGGATAAAAGAGGAACAGATCGGGTCCCTGCATTCCCGTGAAAAAGGCGTGGGGATGGGTGAGAATGGCATGAGAGAACTCGCCCACGGGCAGTCCGGCCTTCACAATATCCTTGAGCATCCTCAGACATTCCTCGGCAAAGGATGCGTGGGTCCAAAAAGCGGGCAAAAAATCACCTCGAAACAGAATGATTCTGTCAATCCTCGATGATACCGGTGAGCCGACCGTCCCGAATTTCGGTGAGTCGGAGATTGAAAAGCTTGCCGTGGAGGGAAGCCTCAGAGGGGATCGCCACATCCAGGAAGGATGCGGTGTGTCCGATGGCGTAGCCATCCCGTTCCTCCTCAAAGAGAACGGGGAGCACTTTGCCGATCTGCGCCTGCAACACACGTTCCCGACCTTGCTTGCAGACGGCGGTGAGGGCGTGTACGCGCTCCTCCTTCACCGCTTCGGGGACTTGTCCCTTCATGTCGGCGGCTTCGGTGCCGGGACGGCGGGAGTAGGGGAAGACGTGACAATCCAAGAGAGAAAGGGAGTCCACGTGGGCGCAGGTGGCGGCGAAATCCTCGTCGCTCTCACCGGGGAATCCCACGATTACATCGGCGGTGAAGCAGGCGTCGGGGAATGCGGCACGGATGGCATCCACGTTTCGCTTTACCATGGAAGTGTTGTAGCGGCGGCGCATGGCGGCAAGGGTCTTGTCGCATCCGCTCTGCAACGAGAGATGGAAGTGGGGGGCAAGATGGACCACCGAGCGGAGTTTTTCAGTATAAGCAGGGGTGAGGAGAGAGGGATCCAGCGAGCCCAGTCGGATGCGCGTGAGTCCCGGGAGCTTGTCCAGCGCGTACAGCAGATCAGGGAGCTTGACTCCGTCCAGATCCTTGCCGTATGCCGAGATCTCGATGCCCGTAAGGACGATCTCCCGATAGCCGGCATCAATGAGGATCTTGGCTTCCTCCACCACCTCGTCCAAAGGCTTGGAGCGGATAGGACCGCGGGCGCGGGGGATGATGCAGTAGGCGCATTTGGACTCGCAACCGTCCTCGATCTTCAGATAAGCGCGGGTGCGCTCACTGCGGTGGATGGTCATGGGCTCGAAGTCGGCGCCCTCCAGAGAGGGGACCTCCACGATGGGGGCACGGTCGACATAAGAGCCGTCCACGTAGGCAAGGGCAAACTCAGCGGCACGGCGCTTTTCGCGGTTTCCGCAAACGAATTTTACGCCGGGGAGGGTAGCCAGCTTTTCGCCGTCTACCTGGGCGTAGCATCCCGTGACGATGATGCAGGCATCGGGGTTTTTATGGTTTGCACGGCGGATCATCTGGCGAACCTTGCGCTCGCCTTCGGCGGTCACCGAGCAGGTGTTGATGAGATAAATATCGGCAGACTCCTGAAAGGGGAGCTGGGTAAGTCCTGCACGAATCAGCTCCTCGGAGAGGGCTTGGGATTCGTATTGGTTGACCTTGCATCCCAGGGTGCAGATGGCAAAGGTAGCGGTGCGTGTAGCGTTCATACTACTCCTTTATACTTCTATGGATTAGTATTGCCGGAAAAACTTCCGGCAATACCCATCTGGATCACTATGTTTTACTGATTTTGAACAGGCGGCGCAAAATGGGGCGCAGGATCCCCCTTGCCCGCAGGGTGACGATTTTCATGGTGTTTCCTCCCACAGAGGCGATGAAAACTGCCTCTATCAAGAGTATATGCCATTTGTTATTTTTTGTCCCACTCGTGCTTGTTTTTCAGCACGTCGTAAAGGGCGGCAAAGGATGCGTGACGGCTATCGGGGATTCGTCCTGCCCGCTTTGCCGCAAGGATGGCGCAGCCTTCCTCTTTGGTGTGGGTGCATTTGGTGTATCGGC
This sequence comes from Eubacteriales bacterium, assembly GCA_045645175.1. Classification (GTDB taxonomy): domain Bacteria; phylum Bacillota; class Clostridia; order Oscillospirales; family CAG-272; genus CAKSQF01. The sequence continues at coordinate 19,412 of JAZRIH010000007.1, forward strand.
AACCGCCCAGCTCCTTCTCGATTTCGGGGAAGGTGTAGGGCAGGTCTTCTTTATCGAAAAAGTCGAAGCGGACGAAGTCCAGCATGGTGAAGCCGGGGGTGTCGGCAACCAGACCACCGTATTCGGTTTCGTAAAGGGTGACCGCACGGGTGGTGTGTCTGCCGCGGCTGATCTTACGGCTGACCTCGCCGGTGGAGAGAGCGAGGGAGGGGAAGAGGGCGTTGAGGAGGGTGGATTTGCCTACACCGCTGGCACCTGCAAAGGCACAAATGGGCATGCTCTCCTCGGTGGGGCGGAGCTTTTCTGCAAGGGTTTCTCGAAGGGCGTCCACGCCCAGACCTGCGGGGGAGTCGGTGACGAAAACGGTAAAGCCCACGCGGCGGTAGATCTCCGCCAGTTCATCGGCACGGGCGGGGTCCAGCTCTGCCTTGCTGATGATGGGAAGCACCTCGATGCCGTGGAAGGTGGCGATGGCGGTGAGCTTGTCCACCGTAAAGAGGTCGGGAGCAGGCTTTGCCGTGGGGATCACCACAAACAGCAGGGTGAGATTGGCGAGAGGGGGACGGATGAGGGAATTTTTTCGCGGCAAAATATCGGCAAGGACATTGTTGCCCTTGTCGTCCTGATCGATGACTACCAGATCACCCACCAGAGGGGTGAGAGAGTCGTGGCGAAGTGCGCCCTTGGCGCGGCAAAAGATTCGCTCGTCTGCATTGGTTTTGATTTCGTAGAGACCGCCGGACGATCCCATGAGTCTGCCTTGAATTTCCATGAATTCCTCGCTGATTTGGATAGATACATTCATTTTACCACAAATTTTCGAAAAGAGCAAGCATTTTTCCAAAAACTCTTGCATCGGGGCAAGAAAAAATGTATAATAGAAATATCAAAACGGGAGGTAACCCTTATGAAAATAGATCTGCACGTTCACTCCTCCGACCTTTCCACCTGCGGAAAGCTCACCTCGGAGTTCACCATCGACCGCTACATCGAGGCAGGCATCGACGGATTCGTCCTCACCAACCATTTCAACATGGATATGGCCAACCATTTCGAGCGCCACGGCATCCCCAAAGCCGATTATTTCAAGCATTACAAGTCCTGCTTTGAAAAGGCTCGGGCATACGGTGAGGAAAAGGGATTTTTGGTTCTGGGCGGTTACGAGCTTCGCTTTGTGGGCTCCTCCAACGACTATCTGGTCTTCGGTATGCCCGACGAGGTTGCCGAAAACTGTCTGGAGATCTTCACCTGGGGACCCGAGAAATTCGGTCACTTTGCCCGCGAAAACGGCATCCTTTTCTATCAGGCGCACCCCTTCCGCAACCACATGAGAGTGGTCAGCCCCCGCGCCCTCTTCGGCATGGAGATCATCAATCGCAATCCCCGTCACGACAGCCGCAACGACATCGCCAAGGCGTGGGCGGAGAAGTTCAATCTCCACAAGATCGCAGGATCCGACTGCCATCAGATCGAGGACATCGCTCTGGCAGGCATCGAGTTTGAAGGCAAGATTACTACCATAGACGAGCTTTGTCAAATTCTCCGAGAGGATCGGTACACGATTTATGAGCGCTGAACTGGAACAATTGGAATCCTTGGTGCGCACCCACGGGAGCGTTCTGCGGAAAGTGGTCTTTTCCAAGCCCACCGATGCGGACACCGTGAAAGCCGAGGCAATCCCCGTGACCCTGCGGGGCGAAGTGGTGATGCAGATCAGCCGATACATGAAGGACGGCAAGGCGCTCCACGAAAACGTCACTCCCGATGCATTCCCCGAAAAGGTGCGGGAAATGGCGGAATCCTTCGGGCAGATCAATCTGCTGTCGGGTAGCGGTGAGGTGCAGGTTCGTTGCACCAAAAAGGGAAAATGGCTCTATTCGGGCAAAATCGCCGCCGATGCCAAGGTGGCGGAAGTCAAATCCCACAACAAAGAAAAACACTATCTCATTGACGCCGCCGAGCATAGCGCATTTTTGTCCCGACTGGGTGTGTGCGACGAAAACGGCAGAGTGTTTGATAAAAAGCGCGCGAAATACCGCCAGATCAATCGTTTCTTGGAACTGCTGGACGATGTGTACGGCAAGCTCCCTCAGGAGGGCAAGCTCACCGTCTGCGATCTTTGCTGCGGTAAATCCTATCTGACCTTTGCGGTGTACTATTATCTCACCGCGGTGAAGGGCAGAGAGGTGCATCTTTACGGCGTGGACCGCAAAGCCGATGTCATCGCCTACTGCAAGGAAACGGCGGAGCATCTGGGCTGTGAGGGCTTGGAATTCCTCGCCATGGACATTATGGAGTTCGATCCCGGCACCGCCATCGATCTGGTGATCTCCCTCCACGCCTGCGACATTGCCACCGACATCGTTTTGGCCTATGCCATCAAGAAGCGGGCGAAGGTGATTTTGTCCACCCCTTGCTGTCATCACGAGCTTTTCCACACGGTGAAATCCGACGATGCCGATTTCATTCTCCGTCATTCCATTTTGGCGCAGAAATTCTGCGATGCCGCCACCGACAGTCTGCGACTCCTGCATTTGGAAGCGGCAGGCTACTCTGCCGAGGCGGTTGAGCTCATCGATCCTGAGGAAACACCCAAAAACGTCATGCTCCGCGCCGTCCGCTCGGACAAGATCCAGCCCCACAAGAAAGAGATCGCCAAGCAGCGCCTCGCCGCCGCCGAGATCTTCCTAGGCTGCAAGCTGACTTTGAGCAAATTGTTAGAGGAATAAATAATATATGTGGGGCGTTGCCCCACGCCCCAGCAGGAACCTTTTGAAAAAGGTTCCTGCACCTCCCAAACTTCTGAAAATGCCCCACAAATTCTTGTGGGGCATGAGTTTTATTAGACTTCCCCTTCAGCTGGATTCAGCCAAGGAAAGGGGTAGGGAGGAGCCGTCACCTGCGGTGACGGCGGAGGGAAGGGGAAAAACTTCGGCGTTTGAGATGGTTTTCCCCTTCCCTCGGTTTGGCATGGGACTTTTCGATACGCTCAAGGCGGCAAATACTTGCCGCCTTCTTTTATAATCTATCCCTCCACAACAAAACCCTCCGCAAATGCGGAGGGTTCGTGTTAGAAATCTTTACTGCACGTTGTACAGCTGGAATTCATACAGACGAATAGTGCCTGCACCGTTGTCAACGGTGTAACCCTTCAGCAGAATGTAGCGCGCAGTCTGCTCGCCTACGTTGAAGGATGCAACCTTTTCATTGTTATCGTAATCCTTCTGGTAGTCGATGGATACCCAGTTTTCCATGTCGTCGGAAATCAGGATCTCCCACTCGGTGGTGTTGCCGCCGGTTTCTGCCCATTTGGTGTTGTAAATGGTGTAGGTGTTGAAGGTGGTTTCCTTGCCCAGATCCAGAACGATCCACTGTGCGGTGCCATCCAGAGAGTACTTCTTGTTGGCAGCGGTGCCGGAGGTGGAGCACCACTTGGTGCCCAGTTTGCCGTCTACCAGACATTCGCCTTTTTCAGCGGCATTTACCTGACCGGAAACCATGGGAACAGTCGCATTCAGCGCCAGATTTTCGCCTTCGGTTACGGGAGTTTCCAGTTTGGGTACGGTCTTATCGCCGGGATTCTTTTCAGTGAGCATAGGATAATCGGGGTTCACAACGCCGGGGAGGTTTTCGGTCATGAAGTGACCTTCGTAGTCAGCGAAGCCCTTGAAGTCCCATTCGCCGGACTTGAACTCTTCTGCGTACTTCTTACGGATATCTTCCATGCAGTCGTAGCCGGTTACTTCCTTGACGATCTTGTTGAACATGTTGTCTTTGTTGGTGGGATTGTCATCGCCGCCCTTCAGACGTCCTTGTTTGATCTCGTAGTTGATGGTGTCGATCAGACCGTTGACACGGTTGCCGTTTGCATCCTGAGTAGTGGGCCAATGGTAGTCCATGTAAGCGAAGAACCATTTACAGCCGTTGCCGTAAGGACCGTAGGTGGTCTTGTCAATTTCGCTGGGCCAGTAATATACGGAATCTTCGCTCTTGTCAACCAACTGGATATAGTTGGCATCTGCCCAGTGGAAGTAACGGAAGCCGCCGTAGGTAGCCATGTTTTCGGTCCACCATGCGTCGTCGCCGTACTTGAAGTCATACTGCTGTGCGTTGTGGGTCAGCTCGTGAGAGAAGAAGCCGATGTCGTGGGGATTTTCATTTGCGTACTTGGTTGCAACGGTAACGGTGTTGCCCATAGCGTATGCAACGCCGTTGTAAGTAACGTCCGCGTGGAAAATGATGGTGTTGGGCTCACCGCCGTAGCCCCATCTTGCGATCAGACGAGGATATACGTTGTAGAACAGATCGATCATGTTCTGCTTGTAGTTGGGATCCTTGATCAGGTCCCAGTCGCCTGCCAGCATCAGATGGAACTTGTCGTTGCGGGGATCGGAGCCTTCCTCGATGGTAATCGGGATGGACTTCAGGCACTTATTGCCGGCGATAAAATTGATGTAATACTTGCCGGGCTCAGCGGTGTAGGGAACGGTGAACTTAGCGGTACCTACGAAGCTGCCATCTTCAACCTGAGTGGGAACCAGATTCTTGTGATGGATGTAGCCGTCGTCGATGGAATTGGCCTGCTTGGTGAGGGATACCTTGTAGGTAACGGGCAGGGAGGTGTGGAAGCTTACGTTGATGAACTTACCGATCTGTGCAGTAACAGAGGTGTAGTCAACGGACATGTTCAGGGACAGCTCCTGATAGTATACAAAGAGTCTGCCTTCCTTGGTCTTCAGCTGAACGGCTGCACCCATGCAGGGGATTCTTCTCACCGAGTTCAGGTCCATCTTCTTGTAGATTTCCTGCTTGGAATGGTCGATGCGGTAGAAAACGATCTTACCCTGATTGTAGTAGCGGGCGTAGTCGGGATTGTCCTCTTCGTTGGAGAGCATATCAACCAGTTCGTTGCCGCTTCCCATGAACTTGTAGATCTTGAAGTTCATGTTGGAGGGAATGGACCATTCTTCACCGGAGGTAACCATGGAGTAGCCGTCGTACTCTTCGGTCTTGGGCTCAGACTTTTCAACGACCAGCTTCGTGGTAGTGGTATCCACGTTGAGCTTTACGGTATGCTCAACAGAGCTGGAGGGGGGGAGGGAAATGTTGTTTTGGTTGGTGGTGGTGGCTGCGGTGGTTGTTTCAGCGGTGGTGGTGTCGGTAGGCTGCTCAGTGGATGCACAACCGGCGAAGCTGGTGAGCAACGTAGCGAGCAGCAAAAGGAACGCTGTTTTTTTCATTGATCAAACCTCTTTCTGAAAATTTCCGTATTCCGTATACGGTGGGGGCGGAGTAAAACTGTCAGCAGAAATTAAGTAAGGGAAAATCCATTGACAGAATTTGTTTGTACAAGTAGTATATCACAAAAGCAATAAATCTGCAATATGTTTAGCAAATTAGATTGAATTTTCTAAATAGTTCTGTAAAATCAGCAAAACCACCGCAGATTTGCGGTGGTTTTTTGGTTAAAAGTTATCTGTTATACAGCTGGAATTCGTACAGACGGATCGCACCGGTGCGGTTGCTGTCTACATTATAGCCGCGGAGCATAATGTAACGTGCGCTCTGGGTGCCGATGTCAAAGGATACGATATCCTCGTCGCAGTCCACCTGATAATCCACGATCTTCCAATTGTGGCCGTCATCCGAGATGGAAATGGTCCATTCGGTCATGTTGGGCTGGTTTACTTGGGTCTTGGTGTTGTAGATGGTGTAGGTGTTGAAGGTCTTCTTCTCGCCCAGATCCATAACAATCCATTGCTTGGTGCCGTCCAGAGAGTAGGTCTTGTCCTTGGCAGTGCCTACGGAGGAGTACCATCTGGTGGTGAGATCGCCGTCGATGAGCTTTTCAGCTGCTTCGGTATCACTCGTCTGACCGGATTTCTGAGGAACGGTTGCGCCTGCCATCAGGTTTTCGCCTTCGGTGACGGGGGTGTCCAGTTTATCAGCGGTCTTGTCGCCGATGAGCTTATCGGTGATCATAGGATAATTGGGATTGGGCACGCCGGGAAGATTTTCGGTCATGAAGTTGCCTTCGTAATTTGCAAAGCCATTGAAGTCCCAAGCGCCCGACTTGAAGTCTTCCTCGTACTGCTTACGGATGTCCTCGATGCAATCGTAGCCGGTCACTTCCTTGACGATCTGGTTGAAGACGCTGTCCTTATCGTAGGGATTGTCTTCGCCGCCGGTGAGTCTGCCGCCCTTGATCTCGAAGTTGATGATGTCGATCAGACCGTTCACACGGTTGCCGTTTGCATCCTGGGTGGTAGGCCAACGATAGTCCATGTAAGCGAAGAACCACAGACAGCCGTTGCCGTAAGGATGCCAAGTGGTTTTGTCATCGCTGGGCCAGAAGTAGAGAGAGGAGTCATTCTTGTTATACTTCTTGATCTGGTCGGCATAGCACCATTCAAAGTAACGGAAACGTCCGTAGGATGCCAGGTTTTCAGTCCACCAGCCGCCGTCGTATTTGAAGTTATACTGCTGTACCGAGTGAGTCATCTCGTGAGAGAGGTAGCCAAGGTCTGTGGGGTTTTTGCTGGCGTAATCTGTGCTGACAACGATCTGCTGACCCGATGCATAGGCAACGCCGTTGTAGGTGGAGTCTGCGTGGAAGGTGATGGTCTTGGGCTCAGAGCCGGTGCCCCATCTTGCCATCAGACGGGGATATACCTCGTAGAACTGATCGATCATGTTCTGCTTGTAGTCGGGATCGGTGATGTAATCCCAGTCGCCTGCCAGCATCAGATGGTAGGTGTCGCTGCGGGGGTCGGTGCCTTCCTCAATGGTAAAGGGGATGGACTGCATGCAAGAGCCATTGTTAATGAAATTGATGTAATAATTGCCGGGCTCAGCGGTGTAGGGAACGGTGAACTTAACGGTACCTACGTAGCTACCGTCCGCAGCCAGCTTGGGCACCAGATTCTTGTGATGGATGTATCCGTCATCGGTGGAGGAGGCAAGCTTGGTGACCGATACTTTGTAAGTAACGGGAGCGGAGGAGTGGAAGGTGAAATTGATGAACTCACCCATCTTTGCGGTTACCGAGGAATAGTCGGAGCTCATGCGCACCTTGAATTCCTGATAATAAACAAACAGTCTGCCGGTGCGGGCATTGAACTGGATCACGGCGCCAAGGGATTTGAGTCCCTTCAGAGCGTTAACATTGGTCTTTTTGAAAACGCTGTCCTTGCTCTGATAATTGACACGGTAGCAGACGATCTTGTTGGTGTTGTAATACTTGAAGTATTCGGGATAATCATCCTCGTTGGACAGCATGGAGATCAGATCGTCGCCGTTTCCAACGTAATCGTAGAGGGAGAAGTCGATTCCGGAATAAGCCGACCATTCTGCGCCCGAGGTGACCATGGAATAGTTGTCGTAGGTTTCGGTCGTGGGATTGGACTTTTGAACCACCAGCTTGGTAGAGGTCAGATCCTCGTTGAGTTTTACGTTGTGTTCTACGGAGCTGGAGGGAGGGGTGTTTGTGTTAGGCTGCGAAGTGGTGGTAGAGGCGGTGGTGGTGTCGGCAGGCTGCTCAGTAGACGTGCACGCTGTAAAGGCAGTCAGCGATGTCGTCAGTAGGCTAGCCAGCAGTAATAGGAGTGCTGTTTTTTTCATGTGCAATACCTCGTTTTGTGAATTTCCGTATGCCAAATTTGGTTTGTGCAAATAGTATACCACAAACCAGTCCAATACGCAATACCTTTGTGAAAGTAGGCTGAAATTTTTATCGTCGCGGCAAAAAAACTGCCGCAAAATTGCGGCAGTCAGGCAGAGGGGAGCGGAGAGGGGAGATTTTCCTTTCGTGTGATTTTCCCAATCGCCTTGGGAAGCGTCAGGAAGGCCACGTAAAGCAGAGCGATGATGATGATGTGCGCCGACAGCACCCATCCATCGGTGGCGAAGGGGAGAGTAGCGGCAAAGATGAAGCGCGCCAGAGTGGTGGCGGCGAAAATGGCGAGGATGGGGCGTACCACCATCCACGGGGAAAGGCGGATGTTCAGCACGTCGATCAGGCGCATCACCGACAGAGAGGCGTTGATCAGCTCGCAGGCGAAGATCTCGATGATGTAACCGTAGATTCCCACGCGGGGGAGCAAAAACAGCACGATGAGTACCGACATCGCCGCATCTAAAATGTTCACCCGCATACAAAAGAGCTGTTCGTCCAGCCCCTTGAGGATGCTGTCCACGGCGGTGTCCAGATACATGACCGGCACCAAGCGGGCTAAAAGTCCGATGTATTTCGCCGCCTCGGTGCTGTTGCAGATCACCTGCCCCAGCTCACGGGAGAGGCAGAGGAAGATTCCCGCCGTGCCGATGCCCATGGCAAGGACGAAGTGAAAGACCCGCAGGGTGATCTGTTCCACACCCCGATGATCCTTCGCCGCCCGTTTTTCGGCAATCTCGGGGATGAGCAGATTGCAAAAGGGGGAGAGAAAGGCGTAAGGGAACATGATGATGGGTAGTGCCATTCCTTGCATCAGCCCGTAGGTGGAGAGGGCGGTGGTTTGGGAGTTGCCTTGCTTTTTCAGCCCCCACGGAATGAGGAGATGCTCGATGGTCACCAATCCCTGCCGCAGATAGGAGGAGAAGGCAACGGGGAGGGCAATGCCCAGGAGCTTTTTGCGCATGGGCGCGATCTCTCGCGGATCGGCAGAGCGTCCCCGATGGAATTTCCCCAGATCCCGCAGATAAAGGACGAAGCAGTAGAGAAAGGAAAAGAGATTGCCCAGAACGCCTCCTGCCACCACCCATAGACAGGCGATCTCCAAGCCACCCGAGGTGAAGAGGGTGAGGAGGAGCATGGTTGCCCCGATGCGGAGGGCTTGCTCGAAGATCATGGTGAGGGCGTTTTTGCTCACCCGACGGACGGCGGTGAAGTATCCGCTGAGGGCGGAGGTGAGGGCTTGAAAGGGAAGGGAGAGGGCGAGCAGACGCAGGGAGGGGATGGTGCGTGCATCCGAGAGCAGACTTTGCCCGATAGGCTGGGCAAGGACAAAGAGGAGCACTCCGGCAAGGAGTCCGAAGGAAAGGCTGTACAGGATGGACACTCGCATGGCGGCGAGGATGCGTCCGCTTTCTTTGGCAGGATCGCATTTGGCATCGCCCATGGCTTCGGAGACCAGTCGGGTGGATGCCAGCGTCACCGCCGAGGTGGCAAGGATGATGGCGAGCCCGTAGACCGTTCCCGTGAGGGTGAAGAGTCCCATGCCGTCTGCCCCCAGACGGTCGGTGAGATAGACGTTGAAATAGACCCCCGTGGTGCGCATGAGCAGCGACGTGAGGGTAAGCAGGAGGGTGTTTTTTAGAAATAGCTTGAATTTTGCCATGATAGATCCCCCACGATGGGTTTTTACAGAGATTCTATGAAAAAAACTGCAAAACTATGTCAATATCTTGGAAGATTTTTCGGAGAAGACTTGAATTTTTCGGAAGTTTATGATATACTAACATATGAATCAGTTTTGTCGATAAGTTTTTCTTTCGAATGGCCTCAGCCAAGGAAAAGGGTGGGGAGGAGCCGGCGCAGAGGCGACGGCGGAGGGGAGGGGAAAAACTTCGGCGTTTGAGATGGTTTTCCCCTCCCCTCTTTCTCTGCCTAATCGATAATCTGTGTATGCAAAACAATCTGGCTGTCATCCCCGACAGCAAGAAACGGAGATATATAATCATGAAAAAAAGATTCTTTATTGGTGGCGCATGGCCCTATGCCAATAACTCCCTCCACGTCGGTCACCTGGCGGCACTTCTGCCCGGCGACGTGCTGGCTCGCTTCGGCAGACTGTGCGACTACGATGTCATTTACGTTTCGGGCACCGACTCCCACGGCACTCCCATCACCGAGCGCGCAAAGAGAGAGAAGGTAACCCCCGCTTCCATCGCAGAGCAGTATCACGCAGAATTTACCCGTGATTTCGATGCGCTGGGCTTCACCTACGACAAATACACCGCCACCTTTACCGATTATCACAAGAAGGGCGTGCAGGACATCCTGCGCAAGATCCAGGCAAACGGCTACCTCTACGAAACCACCGAGGAGCAGGACTGGTGTGATACCTGCGGTAAGTTCGTTTCCGACCGTGAGATCGAGGGTAACTGCCCCGTTTGCGGCAAGCTGACTCGCGGCGACCAGTGCGAATTCTGTAATGCTTCCTTCGATTCCAAGATGATGACCGAAAAGCGTTGCCGTACCTGCGGAAATAATACCACCACCCGCATGAACAAGCATCTGATGTTCGCGCTCTCCAAGTTCCAGAAGGACGTGGAGGAATTCACCGAAAAGATGGCACCCAACTGGCGTCTGAATGCGGTGAACGAAACCCGTAAGTACCTCCAGCAGGGTCTGCCCGACAGAGCGGCAACCCGTGACCTGGATTGGGGTGTTGAAGTGCCCGTAGAAGGCTACGAGTCCAAGCGTATCTACGTTTGGTTCGAGGCGGTGCTGGGCTACATGACCACCGGTATGTGGGTTGCCGAGCAGAGAGGCATCGACTTTAACGAGTACATGACCGAGGACGGCAATCTCAACAATTACTATATCCACGGCAAGGATAATATTCCTTTCCACACCGTTATTTTCCCTGCGCTGTTGATGGCAATGGACAAATCTCTCTGTTTGCCTACTCACATCGTTTCCTCCGAATACGTGAACATGAACGATGAGAAAATGTCCAAATCCAAGGGCAACCTGATCTCTGTACACGAGCTGGCAGAGACCTTCCCCATGGATGCTACCCGTTTCTACACCATCCTCTACAATCCCGAGCGTCGTGACGTGAACTTCTCTATTCCCGACCTCATTTCCACCTACAATAAGTTCCTGGCAGGCGGTCTTGGCAACTTCGTAAACCGTAACCTCTCCTTCCTGAAGAAGAAGTTCGGCGGCGTTGTTCCCGCAGGTACCGTAGATGCAGAGGTAAAGGCGCACGTGGAAGAGCTGTACAAGACTCTGGGTGCTAAGTTCGAGAACGCTGAGCTGCGTTCTGCCGCTGAAGAAATGGTGACCCTGATCCAGTACGCTAACAAGTACTACGATGATCAGAAGCCTTGGGTACAGGCAAAGGCAGAGGACCTCACCGATTTTGCCAATACCACCGCTACTTGCATCTATCTGATGGCAAACATGGCAAATCTGTTTGCTCCCATCATTCCCGAGGGCTGTGAAAAGCTGGCGAAGGTGCTGGGCATGGACAAGCTGTCCTGGAATCCCGTGACTCTCCCCGAGACCTTTACTCTGGGCGAAGTACCGATCCTCTACACCCGTATCGACGAAAAGAAGTAATGACAATTTGATTCAAAAAATGGGGCATTGCCCCATTTTTTGTAATCGAAGTGAAGAAAGGTACATAGAATGAAATATTTTCTGATTATCATCGGTCTGTTGCTTGCGCTGATCGGCTTTAGCTTTCTGATGAAATATCGCAATATCCGCAAGACCACCAAGAAATCGGTGGGCAAGGTAGTGGATCATCGTAAGGTGGATTCCACCAAAAATATGCCTGCGGGTTTTCTTGCCATCGCCGATTATAAGGTAGAGAGCAAGACCGTGCGCGGCATTTCCACCTTCCCCGTAGCCCAGAAGTATTCGGTGGGTTACAATCTGGAGCTCCTTTATAACAAGGACAATCCCAAAAACTTCATCCCCATGGCATTCACCCGCGCCATGGAGATTTACGGTCTGCTTCTCCCCATCGGTATGGCACTCGCTATCTGGGGCGTAAGTATGTTTTTCTAAAAAGCAAGAACACCCTATTGGATCAAATCCAATAGGGTGTTTTCTCATATCCGATAGTTGATTGCGTGATGCGCAACCGACACATTTGCGCAGTCGGTTTGTTCAATCTCGCCGTCGATGCAGATCTGGGTGGTGCCGCTCACTGTGATGGAACGAATGCGGCGGTAGATTACGATGTCTTCAAATCCCTTGGGAGGCAGATCGGTTTCGGGATCCAGCAGGGTGCCGTCCTTGTATTTGCCGATGAGCTTGATGAAGTTCAGTCGGCTGGTCTTCTTGACGAGAAGCATTTCCAAAACGCCGTCGCTCATGTCAGATGCGGGGGAGTTGTGGAATCCGCCGCCGCACCACTGACCGTTGCAGATGGCGCAGAGCAGGCAAGAGCCCTCAAACTCAAAGGTGGAGCCGTCGACGCACTCTGCCACGATGTGGAAATCTTCGCCGAAGGGCTTGAAAAATTCGGTTGCCACGCCCATGATATAGGCGAAGGTGCGTCCCGAGAAACGCATTTTCTTGAATTTAGCGGCGCTGACCACCACATTGCAGTCAAAGCCGATGTTCAGCATATTGATGGCGTAACGGTTATTTACACGGATCAGATCCAGCGGGATCACTTTTCCCTTAGGCTCGGTGGGCAGGGACTTAATGGTGTCGTTGCCCGAACCGCTGGGGCAGATGGTTAGAGTTGCGCTATCTCCGGCATTCGCATCCATGACGCCGCAGACGGCATCGTTGATGGAACCGTCACCGCCGTAGATGTCAAAATGGGTGTTGGGATCTTCTCTCAAGCACTCGGCAACATAGCGGCGGCAATCACCCTCGCGGGCGGTGTAATAGGTGCGTGCGTAGGCAGGCTTCGCGGAATTGTCGGTGATGGTCACATTCTTTTGGCCGTTCTCTTTGGCAGCAGAGCCGCCACCTGCGGCAGGATTAATGACAGCGATCTCTCTCATAGGGTCTTCTCCTTGATTTCGACAGATTATGACAATAGTATAGCACAAACTGGGTGAAATTGCAAGATGCATGGGAGAAAAAAGGTGACCGAACAACAAAAAGCAGGACGGTTTGGGCTCATTCTCATAAGGATGTTTACCGTAGCGGCGACCATTGGTCGCCCCTACAAACGAATTTCGGCAGAGATATTGTTTTCTCTGCCGATTTGTG
>JAZRIH010000008.1:0-1835 GCA_045645175.1 Eubacteriales bacterium
TCTCAAACGCCGAAGTTTTTCTCCTCCCCTCAGACTCCCCACCCCAATCCTTGGCTAGTACAGGCTAAAAGATAATACTTTCTGAACGAGTTAATCATCCCCAACCCTCTTTAAAACTTTTTTATATACTCTACGACTACTCATCGAGCATTTTGTATGCACATTCTCCCAGGCGGCAAGTATTTGCCGCCTTAATAAAAGTTTTGGAGGGGTGTAGTAGTACGCCCCTTGGGCGTACTACGGGGAACTTTTTTCAAAAAGTTCCCCACGAAAAGCCCCTACGAAAAACCTACGCGCCCTCGATGCGGGTTACCAAGACGGTGATGTCGTCGCCCATGCCTTTTTCGGAGATGGTACGGGAATGGATGGCGCCGGCGATTTCCTGCACGCTCTTTTTCCCCACGGTGGCAAAGAGTTCGGGGAGCCACAGCGCCTCCTCCAATGTGCCTGCAACCCCATCGGTCACCTGCAAAACCACGTCTCCGGCACGAAGCATCATCTTCACCTGCTGTGCATTGATCTCGCCGGTAAGCCCCAATGGCATACTCCGCACGTCCACCTTGTAGATGTTTCCATCTCTCAGCACATAAGACGGGCAAGCCCCGCACTTCACAAAGCACGCCGCACCGGTGTAGAGATCCACTTCCAAAAGATCTATCGTGGTGTGACATTCATCGGCTCTTCCGCGAATGAAATTGGACAGCAGCTTCAAGGTTACCGCCTTGTTATTGCCTGCCGATAACAGCTTCTCCATAAACATCGCCGCGACCCCTGCCACCGTTGCGGCAGTCCTGCCGCTTCCCATGCCATCGCACAGGAGCGAATAGCCGTATCCGATTTGCGAAGTGAAGGATTTGGCGGTATCACCGCTCACCGCTTCGTTTTCCTTTACGCTATTGGCCCGTGCGGTAGTCAGCTTCAACCGCTGACAGCTCTCGAATTGCATGGATACACTCTCTCCCACAAATCGGAAGGAGGGATCGCTCAAGGTCAGCCCCGTTTTTTCCTCCAATTTGCCCCGCAAGGTGCGTCCGCCCGCAGGAATGCTAGCGAGCGTCACTCCTGATGCGATGAGGGTCTTCTTCCGACCGCCCCATGCACCGCATCCTACAGCTTGTACACCTTCTCCGCGAATGACTGCAGAAAAGGTTTTCCGCAGATCTTCATCAGGTGTCATCGAGCCGTCATCGGCGGCTGAATCCCGTAACAGCTCGGACAATGCCTGATAATCCAGCGCAAACAGCTCGGTACGATCCCTCAGCACCGTATCCTCCACCAATTTCGCCACATCTGTGGAGATCTCCGCCAAAATATCGTCGATCTTTCGGCATCGCTCCAAAAAATACAAGGGCAAGCTTCCCCGTTTGGGCAATCCGTTGCGAGGAATATCCTCCGCCAGCTTGCTGATGGCATCATTGGTGGACTCATACTCCTCCTGCCAACACTTGTCGCTTTTTCCGCATCGTTTACAATGACGGCGGAAGGCCTCCACACACAGATCTTTCAGCTCCCCTGCTCCCGGAGAGGAGATGTCACGGGAAAATTTCAAAAGCATCCCCGACAATTCTTCAAAGGAAGCCGACAATCGCCGCAGTTTTGCCGCCTCCATGGCCTTGCGGTCTTCCTCGGTAGGCAATGGAGACTCTGCCGTTTCGGGAAAGATCGAAAGTTTCGACCAAACACCCGCTTTGGCAAGGGGAAGATACAGGAGTGTACCAAACAGCAGATTGCCGATTTCGGGAAGCGCTGTCCAAAAGCCTACCTGCCAGATCTTCAATCCCGCCGTCACCGCGAAAAAGCAGAACACAGCGCTACCCACACCAAACATCCGCAGT
>JAZRIH010000009.1:0-2737 GCA_045645175.1 Eubacteriales bacterium
TCCTCGCCGCGAAAGTCCGCGCCACGGAAATTGGCATAGGTACGCGAAATCAGATCCCCTGTTTCAACACTCATACGTCATAGCCCCCCTCAATGTAGATGGTGGTATGCTGATACCGGGGATCAAGCATTTGCTTCAAAGACTCGTATCTCGTTGCATATACGTTGCCGTACTCGGCAGAAACGTCACTCTTGAGCAGATCGGCAGCAACACCATACGGCATGATCTCCATGCAATCTGCGGAAAGCTCAAACTCGTAAGCCTTGTCCTTGGTTTTCTCCGTGATCCTTTCGGGATAGACGTAGCAATCAATCTCTGCCGTGCCGCTCTCCAAGATTTTCAAGACCGTGCCGTTTGCCTTGGGAATGTATCTCACACCGCCCACCGTGCCAAGCTGATAGATTTCATATCCGCACTCGCTCTCGATATCGGCAAACTCCAAGAGCTGACCGCTCTGCACCGCCATCTCCACGTACTTGGGAATTTTCTTGAGCCGTGCCAGCTCATACATGATCTGATTGATGACCTCGTTGATCTTTGCAGAAATATCGGGATCATCCGTCAAAAGCTCGCTGTCGGGGTTTAATTCCTCGATCATTGCCAAGACCTTCTTTTTCAATTCCAAAAGAGTCATTTATTCACCCCCATATAAAAAGGGCATCATTCGATGCCCTCTGTTTCTTCGGTTTCTTCCTCAACCGCAATCGCCTTTTCGTATTCTGCGATAAACGCTTCATTGTCAAGCGTTTCCTCGGTTTCAATAGGCTTGTTCGTTTCCTCGTAGAAGTACGGCTCAAAGCCACGCCTTTGCCGTTCCTCATTGGTCAAGTCAACCGCCGCCTCGTATTCGTAGCCAGTTACGGTGTTGCGAATAAATACATTTTGGTCGGATTTTCTCTCAACCAAATTGTTATCAAGTTTTGTTTCAATAATCATTACTCGGTCACCTCGCTTGCCTTTACAATATTGCTTGCGTAAGCCGTCCAGTTCGTGGCGGCAATCCACTCGTCATAGAGTTCATCGGGAACGATAATTTTCGTGGTACTCGGTATTTGATAAAAAACAGTTGAACCAAGTGTAGGTATTGCGCTCAAAGTGCTGAAGTCAAAAACTTCGCATTTAAGCATATAAGCAAAAGCATTTGTACCGATGCTACTGCAAACACTTCCCTCGGCAAACTTCACGCTTGTAATGTTCGTTTGATAAGACGCCGAAGTGCTGTTAACATTAAATAGATTTGCAGGGATTGTTTGAACATTAGCACCAATCGTTACTTTGCATTCAGTTGATGCACCGACTTTTGAAAATACACGGTTTGAAGTGCTGAGCGAATTGGTGACATTCGTTGCATTATAATTAATTGATTTTACTGCTGTATTATTAGAAAATGCGCTGCCACCGAGAGTTACAACATTTTCCGGAATATTAATACCAGTATTGCTTGAACAACTGGCAAAAGCATATGCACCAATAATTGTTACGCTATTTGGAATACTGAGACTTTTAAGAGCGTTCCATCCGCTAAATGCCCTCGCCCCGATTGTAACGAGATTTTCGCCAAGTGTGAGACTCGTATTCTTATAGAGTCCTTTAAATGCGTCGTCGCCTATCTCCGTTACACCATCGGGAATAACCAAAGCATTTGTAATATCAACTTGTTCAAAGAATGCACGAGCACCAATACTCGTAAGGGTACTCGGAAGGGTGAGAGACTTAATCCGTCCTTGACCAGAGGCGGGCTCAAATGCACTTTCGCCAATAGTCAACAGCCCCTCAGGTAAATTAACTTCTGTTAAATAAGTTGGATGATAAAAGGCATACGCTTCAATTGAAGTAACGCCAGTTGGAATAGTAACCTTCGTTAGATTTCCGCAATAAGCAAATGCGTATGTTCCGATTTTCGTTACACCTGCCAAATCACTTGCTTCGATTGTAGAAATAGTCCTTGCGACAACAACAGGAAGTATGCTTTCTCCACCGCCAGTTTGGATTTCGCTAATCTCGTCTGCCATAGCACCCGACACAATCAAGTCTGTCTTACCAGTTTTCGCACGGATAGCATCGCAGGCTTCTTCGTAGTCTTGCTTCGGCATGATTACATAATCGACCATATTACAATCCCTCCGTGCTTACATCGGTAAGGGTTACGAGAGCATATGCTCCGTCAACCACTCGCAAGAATTTACCTTCATCATCGGTGGTGGCTTCGGGGAGAATTTTCGGTAACACTCCTACCGACCACTCGCCATCGTTTACGATCATCACCTTGCCGTTGTCCTCGCTCGTAACCTGTGGAACAATTTCTTCTGCAATTCTCTTCGGGCTGGTAGGTGTACCAACCGTTACGCCAATAATCTTACTCATACCTCTACCTCCGTAATCGTCACTTGGATAGTGTAGTCATGTTCGGGCTTCTGACCGATTGCATAGACAGTTACAACGCCGTCCTCGTTTTCTGTTACGAAAGCAAGGTCTTTTTGGTAGAAAACGGCCAGCTGCTCAACGCTCGGCGTAAGGTCAACTTGGCTGTTTTCGGTTACGCCGTCAAGAGCAACCACCTGCGAATAGGGGCTTGCATCACCTACCCAGCCGTTACCAAGCAAGGTCACTTCGCCAATCTTTGCGCTGTTGAGCTTCTTCAATACCCACGCGCCATTATTAACAACCAAGGTCTTGCCGTTATCCGTAACGGTTACTTCAGGGAGAGCACCTGTTGCATCTCCCTTATCACCCTTTT
>JAZRIH010000010.1:0-2734 GCA_045645175.1 Eubacteriales bacterium
CCGTACCCCCCTCCCCTCCGACGATATGGACTCCATCTTTGCTGAGCCCGCATTCCGTCTTGCCCGCGCTATCACCAAGGATTATTGGCGCAGCGGCTCTCTGAAAAGCGACCTGGGCGGCGGCGATGCAGTTGTATGGGGCTACGCTTCTTTCATGGAAGCCATGGCTGAGGCATACCGTCTGTTCCCCGATGACAAAACCATCAAGACCGCTTATCTGGACAGCTTGGACAACGGTATCATGAAGTACAAGGTTACCAACGCTACCATCACCACCCCCAACGGTCAGACTCACACCGTCAGCTACTACAACGCCGGCAAAGGCGGTAGAGGCGACTACTACTACGATGATGATGCATGGGTCTGCATCCAGTTCCTCAACGCATACGATATGCTGAAGGACGAAAAGTACCTGAAGGAAGCCGAAGAAACTCTGGAATTCCTCTGGACCGGCTGGGATGAAGAACTGGGCGGCGGTATCTACTGGGACAAGACTTACGGCGGTAAGAACACCTGCGCCAACGGTCCTACCGCAATCGCTTTCCTGTGGGCATATCAGATGACCAACAAGGAAGAATATCTGGAAAAGGGCAGAATGATCTACGATTGGACCCGTGAAGTTCTGCTGGACAAGAGCTCCAATCTCTACTCCGACTCTGTAAACCTCAAGAACGAGTTTAACCATTGGAAGGCAGCCTACAATCAGGGTACTATGATCTACGCAGGCGCTCAGCTTTACGAGATCACCGGCGACGAAACCTACCTGAAGCAGGCGCGTGCCACCAACGATGCTTCCATCGGTCTGATGTTCAACGGCAGAGGCAGCAATGCTTCCATGAAGGGTAATCCCATTTACAAGTCTTGGTGTATAGGCTGGCTGGTTCGCGGCTACATGAAGTTCTACTCGGTTGACCCCGCCAAGGACACCGATGCAATGAAGTGTATGCAGGGTGTTCTGAAGAAGAATCTCCGCACCAAGAACAACCGCGGCTATTACGATCCCTACTTCCAATCCGGCGACTGGAAGAGTGAATCCACCACCGACGTATTGCAGCCTTGCGGTATGTCTTCCGTCATGAGCCTTGTAACCTACTACGAGATCGCCTTGAAGGATGCAAAATAATTGACTTTCCTAAGCAACAGAGCAAACGCTCTGTTGCTTTTTTGCGGATTTTTTTCCAAAATTCTGAAATCTTAAAAGAAAATTCACAAATAGGGACTATAATAGAAGTGTATGCATTAATGCAACCCACCCAATTCATCGATGCGGAGGACACCATGGATCAACGATATATCTTGCCCCCAAAAGAGCGGGTATGCTGTTTCACCGGCCATCGGGATCTGTCTAAAGATGAATTTTTGCAGATCAGACCCATCCTTCAGGAAACCATCGAAAAGCTCTTTCTCCAAGGCGTGGATACCTTCATCGTCGGCGGTGCGGTGGGATTTGACACCATGGCGGCTACTGAGGTACTGAATCTGCAACGCAAGCTATACCCCGGCATGAAATTGGTGCTTGCCATCCCTTGCGAGGGACAAGATCGAGGATGGTCCCCCATTCAAAGGGCACTCTATCAGCAAATCCGACAGCTTGCCACTGCCGAAGTTGTCCTGTCCCCCCAATATTATCAGGGTTGTATGCTCCGACGCAACGATTTTATGGTGGAAAACAGCCGTTATCTTATCGCTTATGTAAACCGCGCCAGCGGAGGATCGGCTTATACCCTGCGCATGGCGAAGAAAAATAGACTTACCATCTGCAATTTGGCAGACAATCTCCTCTATCCCCCGCTTCACTTTATCGGTGAACAAGGTGAATTTGAGAACATTTGAAAGGCCCCCTATGAACCGTGATCTGATTCTTTTACGGGAGCGTTATCCCGATTCCGCAGCATATGAGGCAGCCTTGGCGCGCTACAATCAAGGGGAACCCCTTGCCTATCTTTTGGGTGAAGAATATTTTTGGCGTTACCGCTTCGTGGTCACCCCCGATGTGCTGATCCCCCGCCCCGATACTGAACGATTGGTGGAGCTTGCCATTCACGCACTCCCCAAAAACGGACGCTTTGCCGATCTCTGCACCGGAAGCGGTGCCATCGCCCTATCAGTTGCCGCAGACCGACCCGACTCCCTTTGCGATGCGGTAGACATTTCCTCCGCCGCCCTTGCAGTTGCCCGTGAAAACGCCCGTTTACTCAAAACTGACTCCCGTGTGACCTTCCACCTGGCCGATCTGCTGGCGGAAGATCCTCTTGTTGGCGAGTACGATTTGATTCTCTCCAATCCCCCTTACATCCCCAGCGCGGATATCGCCCTCTATCCTACCCTCTGCTACGAGCCGCAGATCGCTTTGGACGGCGGCGAAGACGGCATGATTTTCTACCGCGCGCTGATTGCTCGATTTGCCCACCATCTGAAAAAAGACGGCGCATTTCTCTTTGAGATCGGCTACGATCAAGGAGATGCCATCCGTGCGCTGGCATCGGAGCATGGATTTTCCTGTACTGTCACCAAAGATTACGGTGGAAACGATCGGGTAGCTAAATTGACAAAAAATTAATATTTATAATTTCCAAAAAGTTTTTGGAGGTGCAGGAAACTTTTTTAAAAAAGGTTCCTGCAGAAGGAGATTATTATGAAAGGATTACCTTTGATCCGTGAAGTGATCAAATATCATTGGTGCGACGTGCTGTTTGACGCACTGTACAGCCGTGAATATTCCACTCTGCCGGTG
>JAZRIH010000011.1:0-2753 GCA_045645175.1 Eubacteriales bacterium
GAAAAAGTTCCCTTTGGAAACCTTCAAAACTTTTATAAAAGGCGGCAAATATTTGCCGCCTTGCTGTAAAATCCCCCTTGATGAATTTCCATCAAGGGGGATCGTGTTTATTGAGGCTTGGGGTTGAAAGAAGGTGCCGCAGAGGTAACGGTGACCGTTTGGGGATTGCCCGTATCGGCAGGAGCGGGGGCTTCCTCGGGACTCACCAGCCGATAGCCCGTGAGATTGCTCTCCAAATACTCCACAAAGGCACTTACACGCTCTTTGCCTACATACAGCGCCTTGCCTGATTTAATCATTCCGAAGGTGATATAGCCGTCGGCGGTGACACAAAGGGTGGATGGGGTGCTTAGGATGGAGTGGTCGATAGAGATTCGCAAATAATTGCCATCAAGTCCGTCAAATTCTGTGATCTCACCGTGAGAGAGGAGCTGATCCCACAAAATTTCGGAGGTCATGCCCTCAAACACCAACCGCACTTCTTCGCCTCGTTTGTTTTTAGGGGTGAAAAAAATGTTTTTGGATGCAGTGAGATGTGTTTGCAGGTCGATGCGCTCCACCAGTTCGCTCCACGAATCGGCTTCGATGACGTTAGCAGAACGGTAGACAGCATAATTCTCACCGCCCTCATAAGAAACCGCAAAGGCGATGGTTTCATCGATGCCCTCAATGCGGTAAAGGGTGAAGTTCACGGGGTGGTAGGTGTCGGTGCGCATATTCTGCGCATCTGCCGTCACCTGCCCGATCTCGTCTTCAATCAGATCGGCGGATACGTAGTAGCTGTCCACACTCATAGCGGTAGCAACATAGTATTCCTGCTCCTGCCAAATAAGGGAGGGGTATTGTATGGGGCATAGCTCTCCGTCGATTTCATAAGGGAAGGTGGGGATGATAGCGATACAAGGGTATTGCTCCATAAAATCGTGTTCATTGCGGGTGGGATACTGAGCGTAAGCATCTTGCGGGTTCCACAGCGGTGAGGTGGCACCGATGAGAATGAGCAGACAAGCGGCAAGACTGCCCCAGCGAATGAATCGATTGCGGATGCGTTTTTTGCGGTCGAGCTTGGCGAGTTTCATCCTGTCGGGGGATGCTTCTTCAATAAAATCCTCGCGGATGTGGGTGAGATTATCCCAAATCGGATTGGTTTTCATAAAATCCCTTCTTTCTCTAAGACAAGGCGCAGTTTGGCGCGCAAGCGGTGGAGGATGGATTTCACCTTTCCCTCGGTCATGCTCATATCCAAGGCGATCTGAGCAATCGATGCGTTATACCAATAACGGCGCAGGAAAACGATCCGTTGCTCCTTGGAGAGGCTGCCCAAAAAGCGGTTGAGGGCATCGGTGAGGATGCTTTCGTTGATTCCGTCCTCGACAGAGGAGCGATCGGGCAAGCACTCGTCCAGCTCGGACAGCACCAAAGGGATTTCGCCGCCGCCTCGCTTTTCTGCCATTGCTTTTTCGTAGCGATGGAGAGCAAGATTTCGGGCAATTTTCGCCAAATACGCCTTCAAGCTGTAAGGACGGGCAGGGGGGATGGAATCCCATGCCTTCAGATAGGTGTCGTTGACACATTCCTCTGTGTCTTCGGGGGATCCGAGAATCGAATGGGCGATGGTGCTGAGATATCCGCCGTAATGACGGCCTGTCTCTGCAATGGCTTCCTCTGAACGGGCAAAATAGAGGTCAATGATTCTCTTGTCAATCGATTCACCGGTTTTCATGGTGAAACTCCTCCTTTCAGTAGTATAATGGAAGGTCCTTCACCCTTATAGACCGAAATTTTGGCAAAAGGTTTCACCTTGTAGGGGATTTTATGAAATTTTTTACTTTAGTAGGTGTAGGTGTAGACTTCTCCGCACTCGATGTATTGCACATCCAGTTCGGGGTGCATATTTTTCAGCAGATCGGCGGTGTAGAGCATACCGTCCCGCTCGGAGCCGATGTGTCCCATGATGATCAGAGCCTTTTTGTAGCCCAGCTGAGCGCAGTCACGGGCGTATTCGGCAAGACTCCACTCACAAGCCTCGCCGGTGAGAAGGATCTCACACTTGTCGCTCTTCAGCTCTTCAAATACACCGCCGGGAGTGCCGAACATTCCCGAAACTACATTGCAAGGGGTGTTGGCGGCACCGCAAATGCGCAGATGGCGGATGTTGCAGTTTTTCTCGATCTGCTTTGCCAGCTCTACGGGAGTCATGGGCTCATCCAGATGCACGCGGACCAGGTCGAACACGTCGGTGTATTCGATCTTACCCTTCAAGCCGAACTGTCGGAGTTGTCCTGCGGCGATGATGTCGGGCTCGGTGGCGTGGGGGTGGTCGTGGTAGCGGTAAACGGTCAGACCGGATTCCTCGATGAGCTTGCGCTTGGCGTTCTCGATCTTCTCATCCGAATGGCGGTCGTAATGATTGTAATAGGTGGGCTCGTGGACGATGAGCAGCTGTGCGCCGTATTCCTTGGCGGCACGCACCACATCGGGGGTGGCAAACATGGAAACTGCCACCTTGGTGACCTCTGCTTCGGGATTGCCTGCCTTGCAGGTGTCGCAAGTATTGGAAAAATCGCCTTCCTTGGCAAGGGCGAACAACTCGTTCATGATTTCAAATGCTTTCATACATACCTACCGATTTCATAGAATTAAGTAAGTTTATTGTAGCACAGAATGGGGAATTTTGCAAGAGAAAATCCCTCACCCCGAAAGGGGTGAGGGAGGGGGTGGGGCGCTTACTTGGCGGGGGGGATACCGTCAAC
>JAZRIH010000012.1:0-9508 GCA_045645175.1 Eubacteriales bacterium
CCTCTCTCCCTCCTCTTCCGCCCAAAAAGAAGATGCCACTCGCTCCTACTGCCCGTTTTTACAAGCCCGACACCATTCCCCAAGGCCATGACCTGTCCATCGTCTATCTCCCCTTGGATCGTTTCGACGGCAAAAAGGCAAACGGCGTCCTGCTTCCTCCTGTAATCCCTGACACCGAGATGGCAATGGTGGCAGATGCACTGGCGAAAGCTAAAGCATCGGGTGCCGCTCACGTGCTGGTATCCAACATCGGACAGATTGCTCTTGCCAAGGAATCGGGGCTGACAATCCACGGCGATTTCCGCCTGAATCTGCAAAATAGTTATGCCGCATCGATGTTTGCGGAAATGGACGACCTGCTCCTCTCCCCCGAGCTGTTGCTCCCCCAGATGCGAGACATTCCCGCCCGCAAGTCTGCCATCGTCTACGGCAGAGTCCCCCTGATGACGCTGGAAAAATCCTGCGGAACCACCCAGCTCATCGACCGCATGAAAAAAGCATTCCCCGTCATCCGTGAAGGCGGACGAGAGCTGGTGCTCAACTCCCTTCCCATCTACATGGCGGACAAGCAAGATCTGCTCTCCCCCGTAGGCATCGGCTATCACTATGTATTCACCACCGAGGGTCCCCAAGAGGTGAAAAACGTCCTCTCATCCTATGCTCGTTCCCTTCCCACCAAGAAGGAAGTTCGTCGAATGAAATAATCCCTCCCGATTCAGAACAAACGAAAGGAAACAATTCAAATGGCAACCAAACCTAAAAAGAAAATCCGTCTGAAGCCCCTCGCTTGGGATACCGCCTTTTTTATCGGCGGTCTGGTAATGGGCAGACTGATCGGCGCACTGGTAAAAAATATCGCATTTCTCCGCTGGCTTTCCTTTGAGGTGGCCTTCGGCATCCTCGATCCCCTGACGATCAATTTGGTACTCTTCAAATTCACCGTTGGCTTCGGCATTTATCTCACTCCCGCCGTTGTCCTCTTTACCATCCTGTTCTTGGTAGGCGGAAAACTGTTGAGAACCCAAGTCCTGACCCCCGGCAAGGCACCTGCAAAGCCTGCCGATCCCTTCGCACTGGATGATGAAGAGGACGATGATCAGCAGTATGACAACTGATTTCCCCACCAAACTCATTCTTGCTTCTGCATCTCCTCGCCGCAAGGAACTCCTCGCCAAAGCAGGCGCAGGCTATCGTGTACTGGTCACCGATGCGGACGAATCCTTCACCTCTCCCATTGCAGGGGACGAGCTGGTAAAACTCCTTTCCCACCGAAAGGCATCTGCCGCCGCTGAGACGTTGGACGAGTTTCCTGCCGACACCCTTATCCTCGCCGCCGATACGGTGGTGGTGGCTCCCGACGGAACGATCTTGGGCAAGCCCGTGGATAAATCGGATGCCAAGGCGATGCTCTCCTCTCTGTCCGGCACACCCCATCACGTGTACAGCGGATTCACCCTTCTGTGGAAGGGCGGCGCATACTCCCATGCGGTAGACAGCGTGGTCTGCTTCAAGCCCCTCACCGAGGCGGATATCGATGCTTACATTGCCACCGGAGAGCCCTTCGGCAAAGCAGGCGCCTACGCCATTCAAGGATTGGGCGGCAATTTGGTGGAACGTCTGGACGGCGACTTCACCAATGTAGTGGGTCTGCCCATGCCCGCCTTGGAAGAGACAATCCACACCCTTTTCGGAAAATCCCTTAGCGATTTCACCGCATAATCATTGATTTTTATGAAGAATCAACCCAATTCTATTGAAAAGAACGCCCTTTCCATTGCATCCGCTTTGGAAAAGGTATACCCCGAAGCACTGTGTGCGCTGGAATACGGCAATCAGCCCTGGCGGCTTATGGTCATGGCACGACTGTCTGCCCAATGCACCGATGCACGGGTCAATCAGGTGTGCAAGGTTCTGTTTGAACGCTTCCCTTCCTATGCAGATTTGGCAGATGCCCCCCTCTCCGAAGTGGAGCAAATCATCCGTCCCTGCGGATTATATCGCGTCAAGGCAAGGGAGATCATCGCAGAATGTGTTCTTCTGCGGGATGAATACAACGGCATTGTTCCCGACACCATGGAAGAGCTCCTCCGCTTTCCCGGCGTAGGACGAAAAGTTGCCAATCTGCTCTTGGGCGATCTCTATGCCCTCCCCGGTATCGTGGTTGATACTCATTGCATCCGCTTATCGGGACGATGGGGCCTTGTCCCCGAGGGCGAAAAGGATCCCGTGAAGATCGAGCGGATCCTCTCCCGCGCTCTGGAATCCTTGGACGGCAAAGCCCAAAGCGATTTCTGCCACCGCATCGTGCTCTTCGGCAGAGAATATTGCTCCGCCCGCGCACCCCGATGCGGAGAATGTCCCCTTGCAAAGATCTGTCCCAGCCATCAGGAGGAACGATGAACACAATCGCGCAAAAATTAGTAGAGCTGTTGCTCTCCGGCAATTTGACTGTCACTACCGCAGAATCCTGCACCGGCGGTCTGGTATCCGCCGCCATCACCTCTGTCCCCGGCTCGTCCGCCGTACTGGACGGCGCCATCGTCACCTATGCCTCCTCGGTAAAGGGCCGCTTTTTGGAAATCGATCCCTCCATCCTCTATGAAAAAGGAGTGGTTTCCCCCGAGTGTGCCAAAGCCATGGCAGAGGGTGCCGCAAGGCTCTTCCACGCCGATACCGCCATCGCCGTCACCGGCTACGCAGGTCCCGGCGGAGGCGATGAGGAAAATCCCGTGGGAACGGTCTTCATTGCCGCCACTGTCTTCGGCAACACCACCGTGTGCCGTCTTTCCTTGGACGGCGATCGAGACAGCGTCCGCAGGGCCGCCGCAAAAGAGGCGCTGACATTGCTCTATGAGCAGATTTGTGAAACATTCAAATAATTTTTCACGAATTCGACGTTTTTCGTTATAGTTCGTTCACAATAATATGATATACTGAACTGTAAGTATGAAATCCTGCCACGGATTTCCCCAAATATGATGATCAATACGAAAGGAGTGGCAGTACAACAACTGCCCAAATCAGACTATGAAAATCACAGTAATCGGCTGCGGTAGATGGGGTTCTTTTATCGCATGGTATCTGGACAGCATCGGTCACACTCTGAAGGTTTACGATAAAGCATCTTCTCCCGCTATGCAGGAACTGCTTGCTACCCGTACCAACGGCGTGCTTACCTATCCCGAATCCATTCAGTTGACACTGGACCTGGAAGACGCTCTTTCCTCCGATATTATCGTCATCTCTATCCCCTCTCAGGTGCTCCGCTCCCTCATGGGCGAAATCACCCCCTTCAAGCCTCAGAATAAGACCTTCATCCTCTGTATGAAGGGTATCGAAATCACTACCGGTAAGCGTCTGTCTCAGATCACCTCTGAGTTCATGTGCACAAATGCCGACGATAACAATCAGGTTGCTGTATGGATCGGCCCCGGACATCCTCAGGAATTTGCTCGCGGCGTTCCCAACTGCATGGTTATCGACAGCTCCCACGCTCCCACCAAGCAGATGCTGGTCAACGAGTTTTCCTCTAATCTCATCCGTTTCTACTACGGCAGAGATCTGGTAGGTAACGAAGTAGGTGCTGCTGCCAAGAACGTCATCGGTATTGCAGCAGGTATGCTGGACGGCAAGGGCATCTCCTCTCTGAAGGGTGCGCTCATGTCCCGTGCAACCAGCGAGGTTGCCCGTCTGATCGAAGCAATGGGCGGCGATATGCGTTCCGCTTACGGTCTGTGCCATCTGGGCGACTACGAGGCTACCGTATTCTCCAAGTTCAGCCACAACCGTGCATTCGGTGAAGCCTATGTGCAGGGCGAAAAGTTTGAAAAGCTGGCAGAGGGCTACTATACTGCTGCCGCTATTCAGAATCTTTGCAAGACTTACGGCGTAGAAATGCCTATTTGCCAAGGTATTTACAGCATTCTCTATGAAAACGCAAATCCCGATGATGTTCTGGATTCGCTCTTTTCTCGCAGCCTGAAGAACGAGTTCTGAGTTTCGTTTTCTTGATTTTTTGATTTTCACATCAAACTCCCATACATTCGATAGAAGAATCGAATGTATGGGAGTTTTTTACATGCAACTCCTTGATTCTCCCCTGCAACGAAGAAATCGGCGAGGTGAAATTTGTCGAAACTTTTGTTGAAAATTCCAAAGATTTGTCGAAAAATAATTTTTCCGGTTTGTATGCACACGCCGTCATCTCTTGCTATACTATATTCAATCCAGTATCGCCTCCCCAAAAACAATCTAAGAAAGGACAAATCATGCACATCCCAAACCAACCACTTCAACCGCCAACACGGCTTACGATCCATGAAAAAACACTTCCCGACCGCTGCAGTTATTCCCTTCATATAATCGAGGAAGACGAGACTGCCGAGCCATTTTCGATGATTGCCGAAGATGTAACCGAAAACGCAGATTCGGCAATTTCCTTTGCCAAGCTTCTGGTAGAGGAGAAAATCTCTCCCCATCATTTTGCAGATATCGTGGAAGATTCCCTGCCGTTAAAATAGCCTTCCCTGCCACCGAGCGTTTGTGCAATCTTACATTTTAGTTGAAATATTATCCGAAGCCTATAGACTTTTTCGCCAAACTCCGTTGCTTTTTTAGGAGATCTGTGTTACAATGAGAGTAACTTCATCCTATGAAAGGCATACGCTCATGAAACGAACCAAAAAACTCATTGCCCTTGGTCTGGCAGTTCTGTTGGGAACAGCTCCTATCTCTTTGTTACAGCTCCCCTCCTTTGCAACAGAAAAACCGATTCCCGATCGCCTGCTCTTTACCTCCTCCTTCGAGGAAACAGACAAAGCCCCCACTCAGTCTAAATCTGACAACCAATATTACAACAATATTGAATCCACCACCGTGGTGACCGACATTGACGGCGAATTCACCTATCGGGTGGACAGCGGTTCCCTTGCCGGCGACAAGGATTTCAATCCAACCGAAAGCAAAGGCAAACTGTTTGACTCGCTTTCCAGTACCAAATTCCTCACTGAGAAAAAGCCCTCTGCATCCTCTCCGGTATGGGTATCCTTTGCACTGGACTCTCCGCAAAAAGCCGCTTTCTATTACATCACCTCGGCAAATGACAAACCCGAACGCGACCCCAAGGCATGGAAGCTCTACGGCTCTGCCGATGGCAAAACCTATACGGTCATCGACAGCCAGACGGGTATCACCTTTACCGACCGTCATCAGCGGAAGGAATTTGCCATTGCCAATCCCGTCGCCTACCAATATTATAAAATCGAGATCACCGCAAACTGCGGCGAAAGCATGACTCAGTTTGCCGATCTGCGCCTTGCTACGGGCGTCAAAGAGGAAGCGGGTGCACAGGAATCGCCCCTGTCTTCGGTGGTCAGCAGCGGACCGCTCTCTTCTTGGAATGTCCCCGGCGCATTCGACGGCAAAAAAGCTCTGTCGGTTTACGGTAAAATGAGTGCCAAAACCGACGCATACGCCCGAAACCTCCTCTACTCCAAGCTGAATATCAAGGTCACCAAGAACACACAGCTTTCCTATGTGCATTTCCCCGCCCTGGCGGACGGCTCCTATGATTACGAGTACACCTCTATGCACATGGTCATCGACCTGAAATTCAAGGACGGCACCTATCTCTCCCAGCTGGGCGCCATCGACCAGAACGGCTTCGGCATGGACCCCGTATCCAAGGGCGAGTCGGACGCTCTGTTCACTGAGCAATGGAACTATGTGGAAACCTGTCTGGGCGACGTTGCCGAAGGCAAGGTCATCGACAGCATCTATGTCTACTTCCGCAAGGATAAATCTACCACAACTCCTCAGTTCCAGGCTTATTTCGACGATCTGGTCATCGAAGACAAAGCGCCCATCGTTCACGAGCATCTTTCCGATTACATCCTCACCACCCGCGGCACCAACTGCACCACCTCCTTCTCCCGCGGTCTTACTACTCCCTTCATCACCATGCCTAACGGCTTCAACTTCATCGCGCCCATCACCGAAATCGGCTCCAATCAGCCCTACCACTACCAAAACCGTGTGATCAGCCAGTTCAGCTTCTCTCACGTTCCCTCTACTTGGGTCGGTGACTACGGCACATGGCAGTTTATGGCAAACACTACCGTAGACAGCGCCACCATGAAGGACGCAGACATCGCCGCCGACCAGTTGGGCGCATCCTTCGATCACGCCAACGAGATCGCCAAAGCCCACTATTACAGCGTCACCTTTGACAAGGGATCTAAGGCATCGGGCGTGCAGGTAGAAATGACCCCCACCACCCACGGCGTCTATGTTCGGTTCACCTTCCCCAAGGACAGCGATAACGTGAACATCGTCTTCGACTGCGTCCGTGCATCAGGTAGTTTGAGCGTAAAGGATGACGGCACCATCACCGCCTCCTCCAATCACACCAACAACAAT
The DNA here is from genome assembly GCA_045645175.1 of Eubacteriales bacterium. Taxonomy (GTDB): domain Bacteria; phylum Bacillota; class Clostridia; order Oscillospirales; family CAG-272; genus CAKSQF01. Next base: position 6,418 of record JAZRIH010000012.1, read on the forward strand.
TCCGCATCTCTGAAGGTCTACGGCAAGTTCGATCAAGCCATCGAATCCTTCAAAAAATGCAAAAACGGTAAGACCGGCGTGGTCACCTTCCCCGAAGGCACCACCGAAGTCACCCTGAAGCTTGCCACCTCCTTTATTTCCAGCAAGCAGGCAGAGCACAATCTGTCTCTGGAAATCCCCGAAGGCGAGACCTTTGACAGCATCTTCGCCAAGGCACAGAAGGCATGGGACGATATCTGCGGCATCATCGAGATCGAAGGCGCATCCTACACCGAGATGGTCACCTTCTACTCCAATATGTATCGCCTCTACGCCTACCCCAATCTGTACAGCGAAAACGAAGGCACCAATGAAGAACCCAAATGGGTCTATGCATCGCCCTACCGTAGCGGCAAGAAGGTAGACGGCAAGCTGTATGTCAACAACGGCTTCTGGGATACCTACCGCACCACTTGGGCTGCCTACGCGCTCTTCACGCCCACGCTAGATACCGAACTCTTGAACGGTTTGGTACAGCACTACAAAGATAACGGCTGGATTCCCCGTTGGATCGCTCCCGGCGGTGCCAACTCCATGGTAGGTACCAGCTCGGATGTCATCTTCGCAGATGCTTTGGTGAAAGGCATTGAATTCGATTACGAAAACGCCTATCTCTCTATGCTTCGCAATGCCTCCACCGTATCGGACAATCTCACCAACGGAGGCAGAGAGAAAAACGAAATTGCTCCTTTCATCGGCTATGTCCCCAATTCGGTCAACAACGGCTTCTCCTGGACCATGGAAGGCTTCATCAATGATTACGGCATTGCCGTGATGGCAGAAAAGTTGGGCAAAACCGACGATGCCTTCTACTATTACAATCGTGCCAAATCCTATATCAATCTCTATAATCCCACCGCTAAATTCTTCATGGGTAAGAATGAAGCCGGCGATTGGAGTACGAACAGCGGCTACAATCCCGCTAACTGGTGGGGCGACTACACCGAAACCAACGGTTGGACCATGTTCTTCACCACCGGCGTTTACGACGGTCTGGGCCTCGCCAATCTGATTGGCGGCAAGAACGCCCTTGCCCAAAAGCTGGACACCTATTTCGACAACAGCATCTCCTCTATGAAAAAGGTACAGTCGGGTACCATCCACGAAATGGTGGAAGCCCGCGAGGTGCGTCTGGGTCAGTACGGACACTCCAATCAGCCCGCCCACGCAATTCCTTATCTGTATGCCTACGCCGATCAACCCTACAAGACGCAAGCGCTGGTGCGTGATATCATGCGCCGTCTGTATGTGGGCTCCGAAATCGGTCAAGGTTACTGCGGTGACGAGGACAACGGCGAAATGTCAGGCTGGTACATCCTCTCCGCACTGGGCTTCTATCCTCAGAACATGGGCAGCGGTCAGTATGTGATCGGCGCCCCCTACTTCGACAAGGTAACCCTTCATCTGGAAAACGGTAAGGATCTGGTTATCGAAGCCAAGAACAACGCTCCCGAGAACGACTACATCCAGTCCATGACTTGGGACGGCAAGGCATATAACAATTGCTTCATCGATCACGCCAATCTGCTGAACGGCGGTCACATCGTCTTCGAAATGGGCAGCGAGCCTTCCACTTGGGGTGTAGACAGCGATCCCATGTCGCTGACCACCGGAAGCGACATTCCCAATCCCGCAGAGGATCTGGTTGGCGGCAGACTTCGCCCCAACACCGATGCATTTACCCCCGACAGCCCCGCAGGCATCTATGCAACCGGTGTGAAGAATGCTACCAGACTGTTCGACAATACTTCCGCCACCGCCACTACGATTCCGGATGATTCAGCAATCGTTTGGGCAGGCAAAAACGGAAGCGACCTGAAGCTGATCACCCTCACCTGCTCCAAGACCCGTCAGGCACCCACCTCCATGAAACTGGAAGCCTCCAACGACGGCAACGGTTGGTTCACCCTGGACAGCCGTGAAATGACCTTCGAGTGGAACAATTACACCCGCGCCTTTGCTATCCCCGAAGAGGTTGCAGGCATCTACAAGTATTACCGACTCACCTTCGATGGCGAATGCCAGCTGGCCGAAATCGAATTCTTGGGCGAAGATGCCAAGGACAAGGAGCTTACTCCCATCACCCCCACCGTCTATGACGATGCAGGCAAGGACGATCAGCCCACCGAAAAGCCCGTCACTCCCGGCGAGCCTTCGGATGGAAAGCAGGATCTTCCCATCGGTTTGATTATAGGAATTGCCCTTCCCGTCATTCTGTTCGTCATCGGCGGAGTGATCGGATTTGCAGTCATCCGCAAGAAGAGAAAGAAATAATTTTCCTTAATTGAAAAGCTCGGCAAGCAATTGCCGAGCTTTTTGCGTTTCTATAAAAAACAAAGCCGACGAATACTCGTCGGCTTCTAAAAGTTTTTGAAAGGTTTTAGGGAAACTTTTTTTCAAAAAGTTTCCCTAATCGTGCTCTCACACAGTCTGCACCTTCAAAATGTTGGTATAGCCGGGAAGGTTCAGCGGTACACCACCGGTAATAACTACCTTGTCGCCGGTATCTACCACGTCGATCTGCTTCGCACAGTCGATGGCATGGCGGAAGAGGGTATCGGTGTCGCTCTGGGGCAAGGACAGAACAGGACATACGCCCCAAGACAGCGCCAGCTGATGGAAGGTCTTCACGTCGGGAGTAGCCGCAACGATCGGGATATCGGGACGGAACTTGGACACACGGCGCGCAGTTTCACCCGATTTGGTAACGGCGATGATTGCGCTGGCGTGAAGGTCATTTGCCGCCTTACAAGCCGCATCACAGATCGCATTGGTAGTATTGGAGAAATCGTTTTCGTGCTGGAGGCCTTTATAAACGCCCATTTCAAAGGCGTCGCGTTCAGCCTGCCGTGCGATCTTCGCCATAACCTCTACAACGTGTACGGGATGATCGCCCATCGCAGTTTCGCCGGACAGCATTACTGCAGAAGTGCCGTCAAATACTGCATTGGCAACGTCGGTGATCTCCGCACGGGTCGGACGCGGGTTGTGCGTCATGGATTCCAGCATCTGGGTTGCGGTGATGACCTGCTTGCCGGAGGTATAACATTTA
>JAZRIH010000013.1:0-8494 GCA_045645175.1 Eubacteriales bacterium
TGTCTGTCTTTTTCTTCAATATATCTGATGGTACTTTCCATATTTGCACCTCTATGGATTTGGTTGATTGAACCGCCCAACAAATTGGAATTTGATGGATTAGATGTCATTAACTATTGCAGTTAAACTATCAAGGTCCACGAAATCCACTTTCTTATTATATGTTTCAATCATAGCCTTTACCTCTGCGGTCTTTTTCTCTTCTGGTAACCCAACAGCTTTTTTATATAACAAACCCATCATTGTTTTATGCTTAAAACTTAACCGTGAATAGTCTATTCCGCCCCTTAGATGGAAGATGTGTGCATTTTCATACAGTTCATTTGAGAGTTGCCTCTTCATGCTGTTTTTAATGCTATCAGTATTCTCGGTATCCATCGGGTCTGCCAATCCGACTGTAGCAATGATAACCTTCTTGCTTTGACATTGCGACATTTTAGCAAGTGTTTTTTTCATTCCCAAAACACCGCCAGCATACAGACCTCCCACATATATAACTGTGTCATATCGGTTTATGTCCGTTACATCTTCATAACTTTTCAAGTCAATATTGGTCTTTCTGGCGAGTTCTTCCGCGTATTGTTTTGCTGTTCCATATTGAGAACCATAAATAATTATTTTCATTGTCGTTGCCTTCCCTACATATTCAAGTTTATCTAACCAAATTATACTCCCCACAACGCTTATTGTCAAGCGAATGCAAAAAGAAAGTGCCGTCTTGTGACAGCACTTTCTTCTGCAAAATTGGTAAACCCTAATTGAATTCTCTCAAAATCTGCTCAAATCAGCGATTTTTCGGGCTATTTTAATTGATTTTACTTAGTTTCAAAGCCTCAATTATTCCACGGGCTTCATGGTGGGGAACAACAGTACATCTCTGATAGACGCGCTGTCGGTGAGGAGCATGACCAGACGGTCAACGCCAAATCCCAGACCGCCGGTGGGGGGCAGACCGTATTCCAGAGCGGTGATGTAGTCATAGTCAACCTGTGCCGCGCAGGTAGGATCCTGTGCCTTGCGCTCTGCAACCTGCTTTTCGAAACGCTCGCGCTGATCGATGGGGTCGTTCAGCTCGGAGAATGCGTTGCCGAATTCGGTTGCGTTGATGAAGTACTCGAAACGCTCGGTAAATGCGGGATCGGAAGGCTTGCGCTTTGCAAGGGGGCTGATTTCTACGGGATAGTCGTAGATGAAGGTGGGCTGGATCAGCTTTTCTTCTACGTAAGCATCGAAGAACTCTGCCAGGATAGCACCCTTGGTGGGAACTTCGGGAAGATCCACATGACGTTCCTTCGCAATAGCGATCGCTTCTTCATCGGATGCGATTTCTGCAAAGTCTACACCGGAATACTTCTTAACTGCCTCTACCATGGTCATACGCTCCCACTTGGAGAGGTCGATGGTGTGACCCTGATAAGGAATCTGCAGAGAACCGCAAACATTCATAGCTACGGTCTTCATCATTTCCTCAACCAGATCCATCATGCCCTCAAAGTCGGTATATGCCTGATAAAGTTCGATAGAGGTAAACTCGGGATTGTGCTTGGTGTCCATACCTTCGTTACGGAAGATTCTTCCCACCTCGTACACACGGTCCATACCGCCGACGATCAGACGCTTCAGATACAGCTCGGTCTCGATACGCAGAGCCATGTCCATATCCAGAGTGTTGTGGTGAGTATAGAAGGGACGAGCGGATGCACCGATCTCAAAGGGAGTGAGGATGGGGGTATCCACTTCCAAGAAGCCCTTGGAGTCCAGATATGCACGCAGCTCACGCAGGATCATACTGCGCTTTACAAAGGTGTCCTTAACGTCGGGATTCACGATCAGGTCCACGTAACGCTGACGGTAACGCTGGTCGGTGTTGGTCAGACCGTGGAACTTCTCAGGCAGAGGAAGCAGGGACTTCGCCAGAAGGGTCAGCTCCTGTACATGGATGGAGATCTCGCCGGTCTGGGTGGTGAACACTACGCCGGAAACGCCGATCAGGTCGCCGATATCCCACTTCTTAAAGCCGGTGTTGTACAGCTCTGCGCCTACGTCATCACGCTTTACATAAAGCTGAATCGAGCCTTGCTTGTCCGCCAGATTGGCAAAAGACGCCTTACCCATAATACGACGGCTCATCATTCTGCCTGCCAGTTTAACGGTCTTTCCGTCGTATGCGGCATAGTCTGCCTTGATGTCCTGGCTATACGCGTTGACATCGAATTTGGTAATGGTGAAGGGGTCGTTGCCTGCCGCCTTCAACGCCGCCAGCTTTTCGCGGCGCACTGCAAGCTCACTGCCTGCAGAGATTACTTCGTTAGTTTCATTAGCTGCCATAATTTTTCCTTCCCTTACTTGCTGATTTCAAGGACTCTGATGGTCACATGACCTGCGGGGGTTTCTACATTTACGGATTCGCCAACTTTTCTGCCCAGCAGTGCCTTACCGATGGGAGACAGGTCAGAGATCTTGTTGAGCAGAGGTGCTGCTTCGGTAGAGCCTACGATAGAGTAGGTCAGTTCTTCTTCCCACTTTTCGTTGAATACACGAACCTTGGAGCCTACGCTGACAGCGTCGGTAGTGATCTCGGATACAACAACGATGTTCTTGAGCATTTCTTCCAGCTCAACGATTCTGGACTCTACCTTTGCCTGTTCGGTTTTCGCTTCGTCGTACTCGGAGTTCTCGGAAAGGTCACCGAAGCCCAGCGCAATGCGGATCGCCTCAGTTACTTCTTTACGTCTGACGTTTTTCAAATAGGAAAGTTCTTCTTCCAGTTTAATTTTGCCTTCTTTGGTTACGGTAATTGCCATGATTGTATTCTCCTTATTGTCAAGTATTATTTTAATTATTTATTATTTCCGATCGTTGAGGGCGGCAAGCGCTGCCTTCAATTGATCGTCATTGGTTTCGTTAAGTTTATAGAAATTGATCTTCAAGGCTTCCTCGGATAGAGAGGCTTCCACATGAGGGGCAATTCCCTTTCCGTCATAATTTTCGCCCAGAGGAGGACTGTACAGTCGGGTGGTGATAGTGACTGCACCGCCGTTAGGCAGGGGATAGAGATATTGCATACAGCCCTTGCCAAAGGATTTTTCGCCTACAAGAGTCGCCTTCTCGTAATCCCGCAGACAGGAGGTAAACAGTTCTGCCGCACTGGCAGTCGAGCCGTTGATGAGGATTGCCATGGGATAGTTCAAGGATGCATCGTCCTGGGAGGAATAGGTCTCCTCATTCTTGGCCGCGTCATGGATGCGGATGAGCACCTGATCCTTGGGAAGGATACGATCCAAAACAGCCAGCACACTATCCAGTTGTCCGCCGGGATTGTTCCGCAGGTCAAAGACAAACCGCTTGGCGCCCTGCTCCAACAGAGTATCTACTGCCTTGTTAAATTGTGCGGAAGTGGTAGCATTAAACTCCAAAATGCGAATAAAGCCGGTCTTGCCGTCCGAAAGCAGTTCATAGAGCACTGTCAGAGCGATTACCTGACCGCGCACTGCGGTCATCTCCACTTCCTTACCGTCACGGAGGATGGTCAGCTTCACTTCGGAACCTGCCTCGCCCTTGATGGCATCGGTCGCGGCGTTATAGCCTATATCGGCTACCCGCTTGCCGTTTACGCCTACGATTCGGTCGCCACTTTTCAGGCCGATCTTTTCGGCAGGAGAGTCGGGCATAACCAACAGAATCTCAATGGACTGATTCTCTGTATCGTAAGTTACCTGCACACCGATTCCCACCAGATTTCCCTGCATAGACTGAGAATATTCCTTGTATTCCTCGGCGTTCATATAATTAGCCCAGCGATCCCCCGTTGCAGCAATATACTCCCGAATCAAGGTATCGACTGCCCCCGAGCTGTCAAAGTCGGGCGTTTCACCGATATAATAGGACTCGAAGAGTTGCTTTACATAGCTAAAGGTAGGATCCTCTGTATAGGTAGACTGGAGATAGGCGTTGTTCTTATCCAAATGCGCCTGCACCTTCATGGTGATGTAGGTGGTCATGAAGGTAACAAGCACCGATAGAATGACGATGGGAATGATCCAGTACCCTGCGATCTTCTTTTTCAAAAATGACATGAATTGGTTTCCTTTTTACAGTATATGGTTTTGCGACAGACCAATCAGCTTACTCCACTGAGGAAAAGACCAGAAATGGAGTGGGATCCACTCGTTTTCCATCTTTCCACAGTTCAAAGTGACAGCCGATTCCCTTGCTGTTACCGCTGCTACCTACAAGACCCAGTTCTTCGCCCTGCAGGAGATAATCGCCTACAGAAACTGTAATTTCCGAGAGATGCGCATAGCGAGTCTGACTGCCGTCTTCGTGCCATACTACCACATAATTACCATAGCCGTTCTGCCAACCGGTGAAAACGACCACGCCCGACGCAGATGCCGCCACGGAGGTTCCGTAGTCAGCCGAAAGATCGATCCCTCTGTGATAGTCGCTGATTACCGTATCTCCGATCTGATAGGTACAATATCCCATCGCAGAGGTAATGGCGGGAGTCCGATTGCCAGTCAACGCAAGGGGCAAAATGTACTTACTGCCGCTGAGATAAAATTCTCCGCCCTGCTGAAGAAGTCCTTCTTCCATCTGCCCTTTGATGTAATCGGTATAGAGCGCCAATTTTTCCTGACGCTTTTCCTCCAGTTCAGCCCACATTTGATCATCCAAAGAAGCAACAAATGCATCGATGGCATTCTGAACAGTAACGTCTACATATTGCTCGCCTGCCTGAGATTGCTGAACAAAATAACTGAACCGATGAACATCATGTTCCAGATTCCAAAGGAATCCACCGCAGATCTGTAGCCGCTCATTAAACACACGGGTACGTTCTGCCTGCTCCAGCGCGATCTGATGACGTGCCGCCTTTATGCGTTCCGAATCCTTGCTCAGATCGTTGTACTGATAATAGAGTCTATTCAGTTCTTCCATTAATCTGTCGTCGTAGTCAGTCAATTGACTTTGACGTTCCGCGGCAATGAGCAACGACATTAAATCAGAGGACGAAGCTAACAACTCTAACAAACCGGGTAGACCTTCTTCATGGGTTTGCCGTAAGCGAACTGCCAACTTGGCTCTGCACTCATCGATGGATTGATCCAGCTCTTCCTGCTTCTGCTGATAGGTAGAAAGCTGATCCTCATAAATTGCCATCAGCTGATCAAAGCAAGTCAGCTCCTGATAACCCAAACTGATTTGTTGATCCAGCAAACTCTTCTCGGTAGCAACACCGTCGATCTGCTCCTTCGCTGCGGCAATTCGCTCCTCCAGAAACTGTTGCTTCTCACGAAGGAGCAGGATCGTTGCCCACAAATCCTCTGCAGAATCATTGGGCGCCTCTTCAGCCAATGCCGTAATTCTTGCATACTGTCTTGTATGCTGCTTTGCAGCTTCCGACGCTGAACCCGGCACAGCAAACAGCGTCAGTACTAAAAGCGGTGTTAGCGTCCAACAGATCAGACGCCTCCCGTGCTTAATCATTGTATTCCAACCTTTCAAAGGGTATGCTCTTAATCTTTATCCCGCAAGTAGCGAGAGGTGGCAAGCAATCCGCCCATCAAACCGATAAACAGACCTACAAACAGGAATGCTGCCAACAAATAGTACCACAATTCATGAAAAGGCATCAGATGAATCAGCTGATACTGTTTAGTCAGATAATCGCTGATTTCCTGATAAATTCCCCACTGGATGAAAAATGAAATGCCTGCAGAAAGAACGCCCAACAGCACCCCTTGCAAAATAAACGGTGCTACTAAAAATCCGTGGGTTGCACCCAGATAACGCATAACACTCAGTTCTTTTTGCTGACTGAAGATAGCAAGCCGAACCGTATTGATCAATACGAACAGGCAAACCATCAAAAGAAAGAGAGCAAAGATCATACTGCCGTTGCGAATCGTCAAAAGAACACTTTCTGCTCTGTCGAGGGTTTTCTGGTGAGAAATTACCGATGCAACAGGATCATAATTGATTGCCTCCCCGGCTTCATTCATGCGGGTAATGGTCAACTCGTTTAATGCGGTAAGCATTGATCCGAAGGAATCCTCATTGATCGCAGTTACCACAAAAGATGCGCGATAGGGATTATCGCCTGTTTGGAAGGATTGATAGAGTTGCGGATAATCAGCAAAGCGGTCTAATTCGGTACGCAGAGCATCCATAGCAGACACATATGTATATTCCTTGACCAGTCCTGTACGGATATGTCCATCCAGTACGCCCTGAATTTGAGCAGTATCCTCTTCGGAGCAATCCTCCTCCAAGAAAATCACTGCCTGCCCTTGCGCTGCCACGCCCGACAGATTCTCTATCACATTAAAATGTAAAAGTCCGTATGAGCCGAGCACCAACAGCAGACAAGATAAAAGCAACAGCGTGGTCAGGCTCATCAAAAATGCCCGAAAGATCCCTTTGAAGCTACGGGAAAAGGCAAATGATATACCAATTCGTCTCATTGTACACCCTCCCCTGTTGTCGAGGCAGACGAAGAATCCGTCTCGGGTTGCTGTTCATTGTGATTCCAATCATCGGAAATGGTAAGATCCTCAAATACTCTGCGACGAACAGGCGCTTCAACTTGTTCAACGGACTCCTGGTTGATGTCATTCATAACTTTCATTATCGCATCACGCAGATTATCGCCCGCAATACCAATCGCATCAAAGGTAACCGTGTCTTGCAGACTCTCCGTTTCTTCCTCTGCGGCATCAGCAGGCTGTGCCGTTTCATCATCGGGAACGGGCAGAATCGGCAGATCGACTACGGTATCCTCAATCGGTGCAGGCTCCTGGGGAGCAGTGATCGCATCAAACTGTACCGTATCTTGACAGGCAGATTCATCCACCTTATCAAATTGCAGCGTGTCCTGACTGACGGATGTATCCACTTTATCAAATTGTTGGGTATCCTGACTGACAGTAGCTCCCACTGCATCAAACTGCATGGTATCTTGATTAGCCAATGCCACTGCATCAAACTGAACAGTGTCACAGCTGACCGCATCTGCCTCAATGGGCGCAACAGCGGTGAACACCTGCGTATTGGCGTCACTGTCCGAAAGATGGGGCAATTCTGCCAAATCGTCTTTCGAATTAGCATACTCAGTTACCGCCTCTTCTTCCAGTTCCTCCAGAACAGGCTGAACTGCAGCACGGTCTTCTTCCATTACGCCGCGGGAAAGGTAAATGGTGCGCTGACCAAATTCCTCCACAAAATCTGTTCCGTTGGTAAATACCAATACCGTCTTTTGGAATCGGCTGTGGATTCGGATCAGCAGCTCAATAAATTCTTTTGCATGGATAGCATCCATATTTCCCGTAGGCTCATCGGCAATAATAATTCCGGGGCCGCCTGCAAGAGCTCTTGCCAGAGCTACCCGTTGCTGATCAAACACCGAGAGCTGATCGGGAGTTTTTTTCGCTACATCGCCCAACTCTACCATTTTCAGGGCAGTCAGAGATTTCATTCGCACATCTGCAGAATGTTCTCCCACAATGCGCAAGGCGAGAGCTATATTGTCAAATACCGTTTGCTTGGGGAAAAGCCGTGAATCCTGAAAAATAATACCCAGTTTCCGACGGTAGTAAGGGACCTTTTGACGCTTCATTTTGCTCAGATCCCACTCCCCTACCGTAATCGAGCCGGACGTAGGTTTATCTATTTGTGTCAGCAGCCGAAAGATAGTGGATTTTCCCGATTCAGACGGTCCTACGACAAAGACAAATTCACCGTCGTTGATCTGCAGATTCAGATCTTCCAGCGCGGTGCAAGTGCCGTCGTATACTTTGTTTACATTCTTAAATTCAATCATTGCTTTGCATCCTAATTTCAGTTTCTACCATTCGGTCAAATGACGGAAATTGTAGAATTTTGGAAAGATAAGTCAAGCAGTCAAAATTGGGAGACTGAGCAGTCTCCCAATTATCTCAAAATGCTAAGACGGACGGTGCAAGCTGTGTACTTGAGACTTAATACTTGACGGGCTTGGAAGACAGATACTTCTTAACCATCAATGCCACCTTGAAGGTGATGGCGTGTTCAAATTCTCTCAAATCGAGACCGGTCAGCTTGCGGATCTTCTCCAAGCGGTAGACCAGAGTGTTACGGTGAACAAACAGCTTTCTGGAGGTCTCAGATACGTTCAGGTTGTTTTCGAAGAACGCCTGAATGGTAGTCAGAGTCTCGCGGTCCAGAGATTCCAGCGGGCCTTTCTTGAAGACTTCCTGCAGGAACATTTCACACAGGGAGGTAGGAAGCTGATAAATCAGTCTGCCGATACCCAGATTGTCATAGCTGATAATATCCTTTTCGGTGTCGAATACCTTTCCGACTTCCAGAGCAACCTGTGCTTCCTTGTAGGAGCGGGACAGGTCCTTGATATTGTCTACAACGGTACCGATACCGATGGAAACTTTGGAATAGAATTCGGTGGAAATGGTATCGGAAATAGAGCGAGCCATCTTTTCAATGTCACGCATATCAT
>JAZRIH010000014.1:0-1811 GCA_045645175.1 Eubacteriales bacterium
CCCACACCAAACATCCGCAGTGCCCCTGCCACGATACCGCCGATGGCAAGGATCAGCGGGGATATCCCTGCTCCCAGAGCGCAGATCGAACCCAATAAACCGCCCCGCAAAAGTCCACCTCTCACCGAGGATTCCAATACCACCAGCACCGATGCGATCAATGCCAAGGATAGCCCCAGTAATCGATGGGCAGACAGCGCCCATATACTGCAAAAGATCAAGCCGCAACATCCCAGCTCACGAATGGAGAGTGTGAGATCTTTTTGAAATGCCGCCCAAAAGAGCGCGGTGGCAACGGGGGTGGCAATCAATCCAAACAGCAGAGAAAGAATGCCCCGATAGGTAAAGGACTCTGCAAGTACATAGTAGACACCGCCTAAAAATGCCACAAAAGCAGATGCGATCAAACGCAGACGCAACGGCTCTTCAAACAATGCAGGGGTATCGCTGTCATCCTCCATGTATTTGGTGGATAATAGGATTCGAGCACCCAATGCCATCGCCAATAACAACGCCCACGCTATCCCATTTCCCGCACCGCTCTCACTTCCTTCGGGCATTGCGCCAAGCAACGTAGCGATCAATGCGCCGACAAACACCGGAACGGTACCGCTCCTGCCTGCCGCCATCAACAGCGCCACTCCCAACGGACGAGAGCCTAAAAACGCAACGCTTTCCTGAAACAGGAAGCCTGCAATACTCCAGATTGCCGTGATTCCTGCTTTTTGACGAATCCGTGCAACATCAGCCTCCGGCAAAGTGTCTGCTGACCGCCCCATGATGGCATTGACCGTAGAATCCGCCTTTTTTTGCAAGCCCGCCATAAATTTCCTTGTCTTCCCTCGAAATTCCATCTTTCTTTTCGCTCCTTCTTTTTTCATGGGCAAACTTGTCCGCACCCATGCTGTGATCATCCCCATTATAGTTTACCCCAAATCGAAAACCCGTCGAATGTCGGGGGCGAATGACCACTATTTTTGCCGAAGGAAACCACAAAAAAAGATCCACCCTATCGGATGGATCTTTATTTTCGAATAATTTTAATTATTCAGCAACTTCTTCGGTAGCTTCTTCAACTACTTCAACGGTCTCTTCAACTGCTTCTTCAACAGTCTCAACAACCTCTTCGGTGCATTCGCAAGCGCAATCGCATTCGCAAGCTTCTTCGCATTCGCAAACTTCTTCGCAATCACATTCGCAGCAGCATTCTTCTTCGCAGCAGCACTCAGCAGCAGCAGCCTTAGCAGCCTTCTTTTCTGCGATCTTAGCCTTAACGGTAGCAACCTTAGCGGTAACCTTTTCCTTGTTCTTCAGCAGAACGATGATCAGTGCAACGATAGCACCCAGAACAACGGTCAGAACCGCGATCTTAGCAATGAGTTTTCCCATGAGTATATCTCCTTTACATAAATGAATTTACATATCTATTGTATAAGATTTTCATTCAAATGTCAATATATTTTTCAAAATTTCTTGCAAAGTTTTATCATATTTGCTATAATATATACAACCTATTCCAAGAGGAGGCCTCCCATGAAATTAGAAGGTATCAAGATAAACTTTTTAGGTGACAGTATTACTGAAGGCGCCGGCGTATCCTGCAAAGAGAACATTTACCTCAATCTCCTTGCCGCTGAATATCATTTCACTGCCCGCAATTACGGCATCAGCGGCTCCAGAATCGCCAATCAGCTGAATCCCGGCAATCCCAACGATCGCATGGAGCAGTGCTTCGTCAAGCGTATCCCCCTGATGGATCCCGATGCCGATGCGATTGTAGTCTTCGGCGGTACCAATGACTTCGGTCACGG
>JAZRIH010000015.1:0-30209 GCA_045645175.1 Eubacteriales bacterium
AGTAGTAGATTGCGCACACGAATGGGAATGGGTAATCGACAAGGAAGCAACTCAGGACGAAACCGGCCTGAAGCACGAAGAGTGTAAGATCTGCGGCGAAACCCGCAGCGAAGGCACTGTAATTCCTAAGGTACCCAACACCGGCGACACTACTGTAGTAGCACTGCTGGCTGTAGTAGTATTCGGCGTACTGGCTACCGGCGTTACCGTATCCAAGCGCAAGCTGTTTAACTAATCTCTTTTGACTAATGGCGGTGGATGATTTCATCCACCGCTGTTTTTTGTATTCATGCAACATAAAGAAAAGAACCTTCAAATCATTGCGTTGATTCGAAGGTTCTTTTTTGTTCGGAATAATATGATTGATTTACTTGGATGAATTGAAATTCGACTCGAGGTTGTCTAAAATAAATTGCAGATTGTCTGTATCATATTCAATTTCTGCTGAATAGGCGCGGGCAACGTCAATCAGGACTGAAATCGGATCTTCATCTTGGCGTATTGTGGCGATAGAACAGATAATATGGGCGGACAATAAGCCGAATGCAATACGCTCTGCCAGGCGGTTATCAAAAAGCGCGTCAGGAAGATGGCGATAGAAGAAATAGGCGATCAACTGCTCGGTCATAACTGAATCCGGAAGAGTTTCGGTTACAGTCATGTTTTCCCAAGCATCTAACGCATCATCCCATGCGGGATCCAGTCGCTCCAGATTGCGGTAAATTGTCTGCCAATGGCTGTCATTGTGGAAAATCAGGTCTCTATTTAATGAAAAACGGTGTATTATTTCGTCGATTCGATCTCGGAGCGGAAGATTTCGATTGGTGAGGATGTTGAAAATCTCCTTGCGAGTGGAAAAGAAATCCGCTTCAAATGGGTCAACGATTTCCTGCGCCGTAGATTCTTCCAAGCGGATTAAATCAAACGGTTGGTCAGAAGTGAGAATCAATCGAGCGGCTTCTTCACAGCAAAGACCCAGACCAACTTCGGTTCGGTAAGTAAATTGATTATAGAAGCGGGGATGTTCGCGGCAAATTTCACACAAGATATCTTCGCCGTGGGTGAGAATCAGTTGACATAATCCTTTTTCCGTGAGAAAAGGACAGCGATCGCCTGCGGCAAGACGGAAGAATGTAGTTCCTTTTTGCGTTACGGTGTGGGCAAGTATCTTTTTTCTCTCCTTAGGAGGAAGCGCCCGATAACGGGCAAGGGTGGCGGGATCAATATCGATCTCCCAACCGATGCAGCAACTGTGGCGGCACGTATCCGCAATGCAGGTAAAGTGGGGGTAATACGAGGGGGCATATAATGACATGGCGATCCTCCGAGGTGTAATGCCTATATTGTACACCCATTCGCAGAAAATGTCAATGCGAAAATGAAACGGCGAATCGTTTCGTTTGATTCGCCGTTTTCTGAGTTAGCTTTCCAACTGCTTGCCAAGGAACGTGGCGGCAGTTTCAATAAGCTTTTGTTCGGTGTCGGATGCGCTTCGATCGGTGTCGGTGAGGGAGGCAACGCAGCCGACTACATCCCCTTCGGCAATGATGGGCATCAGGCAGGAGATCTGCCATTGATTGACGCTGTCAATAATGCCGTAAAAGGCTTCTCCCTCTTTGTGGAGATAAAGCGTGCGTTCTTCGATGAGTCGCTCGGCTTCTCCCGAAAGGCGAACCTCCAAAAAGTCCTTTTTTGGAAGGCCGCCGCTGGCGATGACACTGTCACGGTCGCAGATGACGACAGCCATGGAGCAGACACGGGAAAGGGTGTCCACGTATTGAGTGGCGAAGGAGGACAATTCTCCAATGGGGGAATATTTTTTGAAAATGACTTCGCCCTCGTGGTCGGTAAAAATTTCCAGAGGATCGCCCTCGCGGATGCGCATGGTGCGGCGGATTTCTTTGGGAATTACAACGCGACCAAGATCGTCGATGCGGCGAACAATTCCTGTGGCTTTCATATATATAATCTCCTTTTTTACAAATACATTTGTAGGGCGGGGGCTTGCTCCCGCCGATGAAATTGTGGAACATGGGCGGTGGGAGCAAGCCCACACCTACACAATTTGATTGTGATGTTAGTATTTGTCGGTGTAAGAAATTTATACTGCGCAGATTTACTTTTAGGAAAAGATATGGTATAATGAAATAAAGGCGGTGATTTGATTGAACAATGAACTCAAATTACATATTAAAAAACTTCAGAATAGAGCAACGCTTTCGCTAATCGCAATGCTGGTATCGATTATTTTGAACGGTTGCGGAATAATGTGTTTGTTTGTCACGCCTTTCTTTGCCATTATCTTTTTTACAATTGCTATTCTTAGTATTGTTTACCTAATATATAACAGTCACATTGTAAAAAAAGAGTCCAAGAAAAATAGTTATAAACCTGTTATATTTAATTCAGATAAAAACTTTTCTTTCGAAGAAATAATAGGTATCTTTGACAATTTGGTTGCTAAAGGAAATCAACTGTCTACATCTGAAAATGTGCGTTTTTTTCGATTAAACAAAATCTTCAAGTTGCGAATTATTTTATACAAAACAGCAGCCTTTAATAAAAAAGATTATGATAACGCAAAAGACCGCATAAACAAAAAAGCAAATAAAGAGTTAAATATATCGTCTTGGGTTGATCGATTTGATGCAGGCAAAATGATGCGTTTTAATGTCATTTATACCGACACATTAAATGATGTGTTATATCAATTCATATCTCAAAACGCCAATCGTAACTTAACCAGAGTAGAAGGAATTATAAACATTGCAATTGTTGAAAATCAAATTATAATCCCCCCGATTTATGGAGAATGTAATTTGGTGGAAATAAGCAGATATAAAAATACCATTAAATTTATAAATCGAGTTTTACTAAACAAATAGAACGATATAAAAGAGAGGTGGTTGTATGTCCAATAAGATTTTTCATAACGAGTTCAAGCGTGATTGGATGCGCGCATTCCCATTAGGAAACGGACGAATCGGTGCGATGGTGTACGGCGATCCCCAGAAAGAAACGTTGGAGATCAATGAGGAGTCCCTTTGGAGCGGAAAACAGCTGAAGGAAAGCTTTGTTGCTACCGAGCAAACGCTGGACGAAATCCGAGGACTTTTGTTTGACGAAAAATACGATCAGGCGGAAAAGCTTTGTACCGAAACGCTCCTCGCTTCTCCCCCTCGCGTAAGATTTTACGAGAGCTTTGGAGAATTGTATATCCATTTTGCAGATCAAAGCGATTACACCAATTACAAAAAGGAACTGGATCTGGAGAAAGCGATTGCAACTGTTACGTATCAGAAGGACAACGCAGTCTATCGAAGCGAAACATTTATCAGCAAAGAATACGATTGCCTTGTTTATCGAATGAAAACCGATGGCTCGCCTTTTTCCTGCCGCGTTTCTATGGAGCGTGCGCAGGATGCCAGCACGGCTACTATCAATGCAAATACCATTTTGCTCAACGGACAGATCATTTGCTCGACGCACCCTCATTACGGAGAGGGCTTTGCAGGTATGCGATTCGGCGCGCAGATTCACGTTACCTCGGACGGTCAGATGTCCAATGATAAAACAGGAATTAACATCATCAACGCTACCCAGCTTATCATTTATGCCGCTTTTGCCACCACCTATGATGTGGATAAATTCGATTTTGATAACCGCATCGACTATCAGAGCCGTTTGGCGGAAACGATCAATGCTGTCGTAAACGAAGATTATGCAGAGATCAGAAAGCAGCATATTCAATCACACGGCGAGCTGTATAATAAGGTATCCTTTGTGCTGGACGGGGAAGACTATACAGATCTTCCCACCGATGAGCGTCTGCGCAGGGTGAGGGAAGAAAATGCCACCGACCTCGATCTGTACACGCTCTACTACAATTTCGGCAGATATCTTTTGCTTTGCAGCTCGGGTAAAAATGCCACATTGCCTGCCAATTTGCAAGGCATCTGGTGCAATGGATTTACTCCCCCGTGGGGCAGCGATTATCATACCAATATCAATTTGCAAATGAATTACTGGTGCGTGGATAACACCAATCTCAGCGATGCATTTCCCCCTCTTTATCATTTTGTGAAGAAACTCAGTGAGTTTGGCAAGGAAACCGCTGAAAAGCTGTTCCATACTTCGGGATGGGCGTGTAACCATACCAGCGACATTTTCGGCAGAACCGGCGTGCACGATTTAGTTGGATGCGGATTCTTCCCCATGGCAGGTCCGTGGCTGTGTCTGAACCTTTGGGAGCATTACGAGTTTACGCGGAGTAATGCGTATTTGGAGCAAATCTATCCCATTCTCAAAGGCTCCTGTGAATTTTTGCTGGACTATTTGGTGGAGAGGGACGGTTATTTGATTACCGCACCGTCCAATTCCCCCGAAAACACCTTCTACTATGCCGATAACGGCGTGAAGAAGACCAGTATGTTCACCTACGGTGCGACTATTGATTTTGAGATCATTTATGCGCTGTTTACCCGTACTATATTCGCCTGCGAGCGGTTGAATGATCCTGCATTTGCAGATCGATTGAATGAGGTGCTTAAAAAAATCCCGCCCCTCAAAATCAGTGAGCGGTACGGCACCATTTGCGAATGGATCAAGGATTATGAAGAGGCGGAGCCGGGGCATCGCCATATTTCCCATTTGTTTGGGCTGTATCCCGGCGATCAGATCAATGAATCTTCCCCTGAATTGTACGATGCGGCCAGAAAGACCATCGAGCGGCGCCTTTCCCACGGCGGTGCACATACCGGTTGGTCGAGAGCATGGGTGATCAACTTCTTTGCAAGACTCAAGAATGGCGTGGCGGCAGAGGAAAATTACAAGCAGTTATTGAGGATTTCCACCGCAGAAAATCTTTTTGATATGCATCCGCCGTTCCAGATCGACGGTAATTTCGGCGGTGTAGCCGGAGTGACTGAAATGCTGCTCCAAAGCCACGAGGGTAACATTGAGCAGCGAATCGTGGAACTGTTGCCCGCACTTCCGCCCAGCTGGAAGAGCGGTTCGGTGAAAGGACTCAAAGCCAGGGGAGGATTTGTGTTTGATCTGGACTGGAGCGAGGGCAAGCTGACTAAGGTTTGCATCACAGCAGAGGGCAAGAACACGCTGCGCATGAAAATCGATTCCCAAGCAGTTTGTACGGCAAAGTCTTATACATTGTCCGATTCGATTCTTTCTATGGAATTTGATGCAGGGGAGATTGTGGAGGTTGGTTTGGGAACAGTAAACGGTTAAATAGAAGGAGTGTCTATATGAAGTTTTGGTTCACCCCCAAAAAAATGAATTGTTGCTACACATATTTCAGAGTTGTAGGAGAGTTTGATCCCAATGCAGTTACCGAGAAATTGGGTTTGAAGCCTGATGAATCTTGGAAAATCGGTGACAAAAGAAAAAACGGCTCGCTCTTTGATTTTGCGGCTTGGCATTTTGGAAAATGTGAAGTTTATACGGATGATATAAGCGAACAAATGCAAGAAACGATTAAACCGCTTCTTGACAAAATTGATCTTCTCAATCAAATCCGAAATGAAAATGAAGTTAGGTTTTATCTGGAAGTTGTTCCTCGCTTATATTCGCACAATCACACACCTTCATTGGCGCCTTCAGTAGATGTGATGGCTTTTTGTGCCGCAACCCAAACAGAAATCGACATAGATTTATATATTGAATAAAAAACAGCGGAGTGAATTTTCACTCCGCTGTTGCGTTAGGTGGTTGTAGATTCAAGGCTTACGAATGCTGACATTCAATCCTAGGGCACAAATTGCCAAGGAGAGCAATAGAACGAAAGGGGCGGTATAACTACCGGTGGATGCATATAACGTACTGCTGAAGGCAGATATGAAGGACGTGATGATGATACTGAGATTCATGACGCTGTAATTGACAGCGAAATGCTTCTGGCCGTAGAAAGAAGAGACGAATGCAGAGGAGAGGGTAGGGGTGGTGCCATAAGACAATCCAATCAGACAAAGTCCTATGACACCAAGGAAAAGGGAGGAGAGGTGTACCGCTAACAGCGTAATGCCTGTTGCTGTGACAGTGAGAAGATTGGCGGAGATCATTGTAATGCGTCTGCCGAAACTGTCGTATACAGCTCCGGTAAGGATGCGTCCCAGGCCATTGCAAAGAGAGAGGATACCTACTAAGGTAGTCGCCCAATGGGGCGTAGCGCCCACAGAGAGGCTCAGATCACGGGCAAAGCTGATGACAGCGGTTCCTGCGGCGGCGATGAAGATCAGGCAGAAGAAGGCGCGCCAAAAGGTAAAGCTTCGAAGCATGGCAGCAGTGGTGAAATCCTGACTTTTGAATTCTTCGGATACGGTGGATTTTCTATTCTTGCCAACGGGGAACACGATATCTGCAGAGGGGAGATGGAGAATGAGTCCGCTGAGAATGAGCGTACTTGCCAACAAAATACCAAACAGTAAATAGGCTTTGTTCCAACCGATCGTGGGGATTTCAAAGAGCAGATTGATCACATTTCCCCATAAAAGAGTGCCGATTCCGAATCCCATCATCAGACAGCCTGCGCAAAATCCTTTGCGATCGGGAAACCAGGAAATAACGGTGGAAACGATGGTGTTATAGGCTATGCCAATCCCTGTGCCGGCCATCAGTGCATAACTGATGTATAGTCCAAACAGCATATTCTGTCGCAGTAACGCGGTGAGAAGAAATCCTGCGCCTACTAATACCCCCGAGAGGATCAGTGTAATGCGCGAACCGACACGTTTGCAAAGCAGACTGCCTGCAAATGAGCCCAAACAAAAAAAGCACATGGTCAGGGTAAAATTGAAAGACAGTGCCGAATCGCTCCAAGCAAATTGTTCTTTAAAAGGAATTTTCAGAATGGACCATGCGTAAAGAACTCCTGCAAATAGCATGGTGAAGGTGCCGATTGCGAGATATAATCGGCGTTTGGGGAGAGGGTGGGAAGTAGTCATCGTAGATGTACCTAACATATCGTATTATTGGGGTGGATACAGTATAACATACCATGCATAGTCTGTCAAGCAGAAGGTACTGGATACGATCAAAAAACTGCTGTACCGATTGGTCGGTACAGCAGTTTTTTGTTTGCTTATTCAACGGTAATGTTTTCAACCTTGCCGTTGATGCTATTGTAGTTGGATTTGCCCGATACGGAGCCGGTTGCCGTAATATCGGTCATAATAGAGTCGGCGCTATCGGCTTTAGCGTAGCCGAAAATACCGCCTACATAGTTGGAACCGGAGATATTGCCGGTATTACTCATGGCATCGATAGAAGCGGTGTAATAGTAATCCTTATGGATACTTGAGGATTTGGTATCATCCAAGTAGAGATAACCAATCAGACCGCCTACATAATCTGCTCCGCTGACCGTTCCTTCATTGGAGAAATCCAGCAGAGTGAGCTTATAGGTTGCCTGGAAGCAGGTGGCATTTACTTCGCCAAAGATACCGCCCACACGGTTGTAACCTTTGATGGTTGCAGTATTGTGCAAGTTTTCCATGGTTGCATCGGAGGGGAATGCACTGATATATCCCGCGATACCGCCTACAAAACGACCGCCGCCGGTGTAATTGATCTCAACGGTATTGGTGCATTTGTTAACAAGGTATCCGTGACCTACATAGCCGCCTACGTATGCTCGTTTGATACCGTCTTCGGTAACATAGCCGGTAGCATTCAGAGTGGAGCCTTCGTTGGAGCAGTTTTCCAAACTGATGTATTCCAATTGACCGGCAATACATCCGACATAGGCTTTCGCGTTGATCGCCGCTGTATTGGTGGAATCCTTCAGAACCGAATCAGCAGAATCCGCTCCGCCATAACCGAGGATACCGCCTACATGGCTTTGGCCGGTTACCGCACCGGTGTTGGACAAGTCGCTCAAATAAGCGGCGTAATGGAAGGTATCGTGAAGAGGTTTGGTGTAGGTGTCATCCAGATACATATCGCCGATCAAACCGCCTACAAAGTTTTTGCCGCTGATTGCACCACTGTTAGAGCAGTCCTGCAGGGTAAACGTTTTTTTGTCAGCATAGCCGGTGGAATCGATTCTGCCGAACAAACCGCCGAGATAATCCTGACCGTTGATGGTGGCGGTATTGTGAACGTTTTCCATAACAGTTTCGTTGGACAATTGATAAACATATCCTGCAACGCCGCCTACATAGCGACCGTTGCCGGTGTAGTTGATTTCAACAGTGTTGGTGCAGTTCGTTATATTTGTACCGAAGCCAACATATCCGCCGACGTAAGCACAGGTGATTTCGTTAACCAGTATGGATCCGGTGGCAGTTAAGGTAGAGTTTTCGTTGGAACAAGCGTCGAGCGAAATATGCTCCAGTTTGCCGGCAATACATCCAACATATGCTTGCGCAGTAATTGTGGAATGATTCTCGGAGAAGGAGAGAGAGGAGGAGAGAGAATCTGCCTTGCCGTAACCAATAATACCTCCGACATAAGTTTGTCCGTTTACAGCACCATTGTTGATGAGCTGGGTCATGCTCAAACTGTAGTAAATAGTATCTTTGATCTGGTTTGTGTAGGTGTCGTCTACCAAAATATAGCCAAACAAGCCACCAACATATTCTTTGCCGTTAACCGTGCCGTTGTTGGAGCTGGTATTGATTAAGACCTTCTTATGGTCGGTATAACCGAAGCCTTCAATGGCGCCAATCAAACCGCCCACGCGGTTAGAGCCGGTGATGGTTGCGTTGCTGAGAAGATTTTTGAATGTAATGTACTCGGGAAGTTCGTTTGCAAGACCTATGATGCCGCCTACATTGGTACCCTTATTGGCCGAAACCGTACCGGATACAGTAATGTTGCTGGCAGAACCATGAATGGTGCCGCACAAAATACCAACGCTTTCAGGTCTGCCGGTAGCATTGATGGTTGCGTTTTCGAAAACGATATCACGAGCGCTTCCGTTCAGGTTGGCAAAGAAACCAAGGTGATCCGCATCAGAGTTGATGGTGAGATTTTTGATGGTATGTCCACCGCCGCTGAACTTTCCGGTGAAGTTTTCAATGGGAGTCCAGTCAATGCCGGTGAGGTCAATGTCGCCGGTGAGTTGGTAATCTCCCTCGCTGTTGCTGAGGGCTTGGAGGTCTTCAATCGTGGAAATAGGATGTCCGTTGACATTTACTGAAATATCTTCAGAAACGATATCGAATTCGGGCTCGCATGTCCACGAATGAGGACAGTATTTGGCCCAGAATAGGTATTCGCCCGATTCCGTAAAGGTGTATGTTACGGATTCTCCTTCGCCCAAATGGATGTTTTCTTCGCCGTTGCGGAGATAGTATTGGATTTCAGAGCTGTTGTAGTAGCCATGTGTATCTGCTCCGCTAGCAACGTATGCAGGATTGGAGGGGGTAGTGCTTACGGAGAGCGTTACGGTATCGCCAATATTGAAGTCATCCTGATCAGCAGTGAGTGTGATTGCTTGCAATAATTCGGTATTCTCGGAGGAATTATCAGAGTCACAGCTCTTAATGATGGAGAACGCAAAGAAGCTTACGATGGTGATGGTAAGAAGGGTTTTGAAAAGCTTTTTGCGCTTTGCTTTTTTGCGTTGCTTCTTTGCCCGGCGAGCTGCTTTCTTGGCCTCAATTTGTTCTTTTTTGCGCAATTCAGCTTGAAGCGTGGTCAGTCTGGTTCTGCAATTTTGCAGACGTTGTGCGGAATCCTTGTAATCGGAGATGCTTGAATACTGCTGAATTGCATAGTTCAAAGAAGTGACATCCACTTGCTGTTCAGCTTGGCGCGCCGAAAGATAGATTCGTTCCTGCTTCAGTGCAAGTGCTTGGTTGGAGCAAGAACTTGCACGCTGGAGACAATCCTTATAGGTTTGATAGCCGGGGATTCCGTGGAACAGATTGGCTGCGTGCTGGAAGGTTTCTTCGGTGTTTGCGTTTCTTTCTACGGCAGTTGCATCAGCATACATTAACTCGCGGCATTGTTCCATCATTGCGGTAGAGTTTTTGTAAGACTGAATCTGTCTGTATCGTTCGTATGCGCTTTTGCAAAGAGAACTGATTTGAGCACTCAAGGTACCCAAAGGCATTCTTCGGGCATTGGTGAGAAAGTTGGTTGCTTCGGTATAAACCCGCTCCATTTGGGCGATGCGATTGCGGTCTTTAATGTGCGCAATGGTATCTTCCAGGCGGCGCTTCAAGGCGCTGTCTGCATAGCGATAAGCCTTTTGATAAGAATTGCGATTATCAAAGGGCTGTGCATAGTTTTTGAGCTGTTCCTGGGTAGGGACTCTTAACTCTGCCATCAGCTTGCCCAGATACGCCTTTGCGTTTTCGGGATCAATATCCAGTACGCGTTCGCTGTACTGATCTGCATTGGCCCAATCGCCATCCTCCAGATAGATGAACATACGCTTGAGCAGGGAGTCAGTAGTCGCGGTGTTGGCATTCTGCTGAATGACGACGGTTTCTTTCTCTGTTTCCTTTTTCAAGGGGAGAGTCCTTTTGATCCAGTCGGTCAGATCGTGCATTGCGCCTAATGCTTTCATGTCCAGCGATTGCAGTTTGCTGAGTTCAGGGGGCATTTTTTCGGGGTTCATATCCTGATAACAAGACAAAATCTGCTTTTCGGGATTCTGTACCATGAAGTTTAAATAGCGCGACCATTCATTCTTTACCCATTCAGCCGTAAAATACTCCGGTTTAGTACCTACGACCAGCATGATCTTTGCGCTGGTCAATGCGGCGTAAATATAGGGCTCGTAAGCGATTGCTAATTTGGTCTTCAAAGTGACGCGCGAATAGAAAACTTTGTATCCGATGGCGGTCAATCTGTCGTAAATATCATGTGCAAGATCGCTGTCTTGGGTTCTGTTTCCCAATGCATCAGTTTCTTTGTAGCAGATGAAAATATCATACGGTTCTTCCTTGGCAGAGATGGCACGGATTTCGTTTTGAACCGTATCAATATATTGCGCATCTTTGATATACAATTGGTGCGCGGATGCGTCCGCAGCGTATTGCAGTGCCGCCAAATAGTCTGCGTCGTCCAGAATGGATTTGTGCTGGATCTTATGGCAGGTAGGGATTCTTTTTTGGGTTACCGGATCCACCACGTATTCGATGCCGTAACGGCAAAGGCAACGGAGCCAATAGGCTTCGGCTTCATTGGGCTTATCCACGAGAATGCTGGTGTAGAGCGCAGATGCATTATCAAATTCTTTATTGCGACGAAAACTATTGGCTTGCTCATATTGCGCTATTTTCTTTTCGTCTGTCAGATCGCTGGGAAGGGTTTGGAGCGATTGGCAAAATTCGCATTCTACTATGGTAGAGCCCTTAGGGATGGGTAGAGCACCGCCACACATTTTACATTTTAGAACGGCCATTGTTATCTCCTTCTGTTTATGCTATAAGTTAGGGGGACTAATCGGGGATTTTTTTATATTTGATTGCTTTCACAAAATCAGAAATTGCCCAAATAAAGGATACAATTGCAAGGATACTGGTCACGGTCAGTATTAACTGAATCAGTCCCTTGGTTTTATTGTCAGCATAGAAGCTGTGTAACCCCCATGAGCCAAAGAATAAGCACAAAATCAAGTAGAGTGCGAAACTCTTATCCTTCGTCTGATTATTCAGTGTTGTACCAAGACTTGCAGGGTTAATAGCGGCTGCTTTCAGAGCATCATTGGATGTGGAAGACGTATGGAAATTGGGCTCGCTGTTGTCGGCAACGCGGAAATTGAACGTATACGGCACTCCGTTGTTCAAGGTAAAGATCGCTTTGTATCGACCGGCGGGTACACTTGATCCATCTAAACCATTCAGAATCCAAGTTTGTGCAAATCTGTCGTTGTGCGGTTGGACGGCAACAACATTGTTGTTATTGCAAACGAGATGGTTCATCTCATCATAAATTTTGAACCCTACGGTGACTGTTCCGTTGATGTTGCAAGGAGCGAGAAGGTAGATTTGGAAGGAGATCACAGGGAATCTATTTTTGTTGATGATGGAAGTACTGTTGCCGGCAGGCCAGAAATCATTTTGATGCATGGCGCCTTTGGCTTGGACTGTCTGAATGGGCAAGGGAACATCGGCAGTATAGTTGAACGGTGCAGAATAGGGGGCAGATTGTTCCTGTGCGTTTTGTAAAGGAAGAATCTTCTTCACACCGTGTGCAAGATCCTGCATTGCGCCGATTTTGTTCATATCCAAGGATTGGAGCACAACAAATTCTTGGGGAAGCTCATAAGGGCTCATATCACGGTAGCAAGGAATGATGGTTTTCTCATGTCCTTGTCCCATGAGGGAGAGATATCTGCTCCATTCATTCTTTACCCAAACTGCTTCGAAATGCTCAGGCTTGGTACCTACGACCAACATGATCTTGGCGCTGCTCAATGCAGCGAAAATATAGGGTTCGTATGCAGAGCCCAGTTTGTTTTCCAAAGTAATTCGAGCAAAAAATACTTTGTATCCGACAGAGGTCAGTTTATCATAGATATCTTGCGCAAGAACGCTGTCGATTGTTCTGTTTCCAAACTGATCGCTTTCTTTGTAGCAGATGAAGATGTCGAAAGGCTCCTCTTTGGAAGAGATGGAAAGAATGCTCTTTTGAACTGTGTCGATGTATTCGGCTTCTTCTTTGTAAACATCTCGTGCAAATACGTCTGCGTGATGAATTGCTGCCAAATAATCGGGGTCGTCCAAAATGGATTTGAATTGTGTTCTGTGACAGGTAGGAACTCTCTTACCGGTTTTGGGGTCTTGTACATATTCTATTCCATAACGGCAAAGGCAGATGCCCCAATGGGCCTCTGCTTCCGATGGTTTTTCTAATAGAATATTATCGTAAATCACCGATGCTTTATCGAATTCGTTGAGTGAACGGTATTGATTCGCTCTTTCATAAAGCTCAATGATTTTTTCGTCGTCCAGAAGTGAAATGGTTTGTCTTGATTCGCAATAGTCACATTCCACTACAGTGGCGCTCCCACTGGTATACAGTGGGGCGCCACACATTTTACATTTCAGAATAGCCATGTTGTCCTCTTATGTCGGAGAGTATCTTATTTGAGGATCTTGCACTTTTTATTGCGTTCCTGGAGCAGCATATTTGCCTTGTTCAGGAGTGCAAATGCTTCGTCTTCATTCTGTTCGCTGATGGCACGATCGCAATCGGAAACTGCAAGAGCCAGTTCTTTTTCCAGTTCAAACAGGATGTCGTTGCTCATAGGATCGCTGTAACGGACAGCTTCTGCGAATTTACGGCACTGTTCCTTCAATACGGGATTCTGGCACTTGGTTACCATCATTTCAGTGTCGGCACGAAGCAGTTTGATGTAACGGCTCTTGTCGTCTACCTTGGTTTTGATTTCCTGAATGGTCTGCTTAGCCAGGAAACAGGAGATTGCAAATATCAGATATACTGCCAGGATCAGGAACTGAGTAGCGAATACAAGTGCGAAGGGAACAGAATCTTCCAACAATACAAAAATGATGGAAAGAATTAATTCAATAACGATGTAGATAAAGCTGTGCTTCACCAGGGGATAGCCGAAGAGCCAGTCGCGGACAAGCATTCCGCCTTTGCCCATAGTGAGCATGAAGCCTGCGATGGTAGCGAAGGCAACCAGCATGAACACCCAAGAAGTCCAGAACACCGCGGTATGGTCTTCAAATCCGAAGACGATGAAGAAGAGAATATTGTAGGTGAGCAGGGCGATCAAGCCCATTGCTGCGAGCTTAGTAGATTTATTGGTCATTTTCATTTGTTTATCCTCCGTTGAATTCTAACTGTAACACTTAAGCGCGTTTGGTGCCGCATTCGGGACAGAATTTACCCTTGATATCTTTTTCGCCGCAAGTGGGGCAATCCCATGTTGCAGCAGGCTTGGGAATACCGCATTCTTCACAGAACTTACCCTTGTTGCCGGTATGACCGCAATCAGGGCAGGTCCATCCCTCGGGTTCGACCTTGGGTTCGGGCTTGGGCTTGCCGCAGTTCATACAGAACTTTTTGGTGTTGCCGTCTTCGCCGCATTCGGGGCAGGTCCAGGTTGCTGCAGCAGGTGCAGGTGCGGGTGCAGGTGCGGGAGTCGCTACGGGAGCGGGTGCAGGTGCTGTGACGGGCGCAGGAGTGGACATACCGGGGAAGTTGAATTTCTCCATCATGGTTTCTGCAATCTTCATCTGTGCCACCATGCCAACCAGATCGGTACCAATACCACTGCCGCCGTTTCCACCGCCGTTGGAGCCCATTTGACCCATGCCGGCAGCAAATGCCTTCTGTACGTCTGCATCGAGAACGTCCTTCTGGGTGTAACCTTTGGCACGCATAACCTCCGCTTCAGACAGGCCAAGGAGCTTCTGCGCTTCTGCATCGCCCTGTGCCTGGATCAGACGCAGCTGTGCTTCGGTCTGTGCTTCGATGATCTTGCGCTGCTGAGCTGCCTGCGCGGTTTGTGCCTTCACTTGTTCTGCCTTTACATCGAAGTATGCGCGAGAGATCATTGCGCGGATATCCTGGAAGTTCTTGTCATCTTCGGGAAGGGAGATGTTAGTTACATAGAACTGAGGAATGGTCAAGCCGTATTCTTCGAACTGAGGAGCGATGCGTTCGCGCAGCTCTTCGGACAAAGATGCCATATGCTGGTCGATTTCCAGAATGTTGATCTGCTGATCCTTGATGGTAGATGCCAGATGAGACTTGATGGCAGTCATCAGAGGCGCGCGGAAATAGCTGCGCAGAGTTTTGTGTACGGTTCCGCTCTCGTTGCTCTCAGCGGAAAGTACCTGCTTGTTCACCAGACCGCCGGTAGTGCCAACCAGCTTCAGAAGGAGCTTGCGGGAATCGCAAACCTGCAGATTCATTTCGCCCGATGCGCCCAGAGTCAAGGGGATGGAGGTGACGGGATCGATGAAATTGACACGAGAGTCGGTTCCCCACTTGAATGCCATCTGTACAGTCTGGTTGATGAAGTATACTTCTGCATGGAAAGGAGTCTGCTTACCGGTGGGCAGAGGATAAAGCTTCTTCAGGACGGGCAGATTTTCGGTTTCCAGGGTGTGTCTGCCGGGACCGAAGGTGTCCAATGCTTCGCCGTTGAGGAAGAAGATTGCTTCCTGAGATTCGTGTACAATCAGCTGAGTGCCCAGGTTGAAATCTTCGATGGGGTGCTTCCAAACGAAGGTGGAGTTGTCGCCCTCATACTGGATGACGCTGACACCGGTATCCTTTACCAGCTTTGCCTTTTCCAGTTCCTTCTGTACTTCGATGCGGCAATCGCAAATAGGGCAGAAGGCGATGGGCTTGGTGTGATCGACTTCGATGGCGCAAGCACACTGAGGACAATTTACAGAGGTCATTTTGTAAGTAACAGTCGCAGCATTCAGCGCGTCTACGGGCTTTCCGCAAATGGGACAGTTACGTTTCTTGTTGTTTGCCTGGTCATAGATAAAGGTGCTGCTACAATGAGGACACTTTTTGGAAATCAGACGGGATTCCTTTACATTGATTTCCTGATTACAGGAACCGCAATGGATTACTTTCTTTGCGAAGAGAAAGTTGGAAGCGGTGTTGATAGTGCCGCACTTAGGGCACTCAAGAGCAAATTTTGCCATAATTCATTCTCCTATACTGTCATATTAATTTTTACTTTTGTTTATTTTCTTTTCAGAATAAATCGTGTTTGTTGATTAATCCAAGTTCCATCAATGATTTTCGGGTTCTTGAATCGCTTGAAAAATAAGCAATGAATGCCATGTAGGTGACCCAGGTCATTTTTTGCTTTCTCGTTTCAATGAGTGAATAGGTTTGACGGGAGATTCCGATTCCGCGGGCAATATCTGCTTGGGAAACCCGCAGTCGCGCACGAAAGATTGGTAGTTCTTCTGTGAGCAATTCAATTTTTTGATCCTGTTCTTGCTCGGTTAACAGCAATGTAACACCTCCTTACGGTTCGTGTCTGTTCCGAATAATTGGTTTGTAATGACATTATACAACATGTATCTCGATCTGTCAAGATGTAAAGTAAAAATTCTTTGCATTTTATCAAAAATTTTTACAAAATGTCAGAATTAGCAACACTTTGTCGAAGCGTTGAAGAGAATAAATGGTAAATTTAGGTTTTCGGGATTGACTTTTGGAGTGGAATATGATAGAATGAGAAAAAGGCGGCAGAAAAGGAGAAATTCAAGATGTTAGTGCTGACTCGAAACAATAAGACTGGCTGGGACGATGCGGCAAGAGCCTACATCGTATGCATTGACGGTAAAAAAGTGGGGGATATCCGCGAAGGAGAAACCAAGAATTTTGAAGTAAGTGAAGGCGTGCACTCGCTGCAGCTCAAAATTGACTGGTGTTCCAGTCCTGTACAGCAGTTTACGATGGAGCAGGGCAAAACGATCTATGCCCAATGTTCCCCTGCGAAAAAGCCCTTTCTCATCGGACCGCTGTTGTATATTACCGTGTTCGCCCATCGGTATATTTGGCTGGAGCTTAAAGGGGAATAAGAAAGACCGAGTCAACGACTCGGTCTTTGGTTTTAAAGGCTGTGCTTATCTCGTCAGATTCTTCATCCAATTGAAACGGTTGATCTTGACTACCGCTACGAAGCATTTGAGAATCTGATCGCATTTCAGACAGGCGAATACCACCCATGCAGGGGCATGGAGGATAGTTGCCAAGATGGCGGAGGGGAGTACTACGAAGAATACGAAAATAAAATCGTTCTTGAAGACGAAGGAGATGTCGCCGCCGCTTTTTACCAGTCCAAACAGACACGCCGCCTGATAGCAGGTGCCGATGAGCGTTACGGAGAGGACGTTGATGTATCTTCTTGCCTCTGCGATTGCCGCAGCGCTGACTGCATAGAGAGAAATAAAGGAATCCTTGATGAAGAAAACGGTGATTCCTGTGGCAACACCTAATATAAGGAAGAGAATCTGCACCGTCTTGGCATATTCCCTCATTTTGGACTCCTGCCCTGCGCCGATGGTCTTGCCCGTGATGATACCAACTGCACCCGACATTCCGTTCATCACAACATAGGCGAGATTGTTCACCGTTCCTGCAATGCTCATGGCAACTACCGCACCGGGAGCGGTCTGTCTACCCATGATGGCAGATGCGGTAAGCATATTCACCGCCCATACCATTTGCCCTGCAATGATAGGGGAGCCGTATCGGATGAAATCCTTCAGAAGC
Organism: Eubacteriales bacterium; assembly: GCA_045645175.1. Classification (GTDB taxonomy): domain Bacteria; phylum Bacillota; class Clostridia; order Oscillospirales; family CAG-272; genus CAKSQF01. The sequence goes on from JAZRIH010000015.1 coordinate 17,194, forward strand.
AATTTGTCTTGGGAGAGCAGGTCGGAAGGGCGGAAACCCAGTCGTTTATCGTAGAGGAATACGTATGCGGCAATGATGGCTGTTTCGATCATACGAGCAATGAGCGTGGCGATTGCTGCACCTTTGATGCCCATGGGGGAGAATCCCAGTTTGCCGTAAATGAGGATGTAGTTGAGTCCGATATTAGTAAAGAGAGAGCAAAGGGATACATATAATCCGATGCGTGCCAGTTCCACGCTTCGCATGGCGGCAATCAACGATTGAGTCAGGCAGAAGAATAAATAGGAGAAGCAAACGATACCCAGATAGGTTGCGCCGGCTCGGATGGTATCTTCATCCTTGGTGAACAGCTGGATAATCTGGGCGGGGAAAAGTGCGCAGATCATGGTGAGAAGTGCGCCGACTACCACCGAAAAGCGAATGCCGATGGCAACGATCTTGCGGATGGAAACAGTATCCCGTTTGCCCCAATATTGTGCCGCAAGGATAAGGATCGCTCCCTCAATTCCACCGCTGAACACTTGCAAGAGCGTCTGGATCTGGTTACCCATATACATTCCCGATACCGCCGCATCGCCCAGTGAACCCACCATGACGCTGTCGGCGAGATTCACCGAAAAGGTGACCAGGTTTTGGAGGGCAATGGGAAGTGCCAAGAGGAGTAGACTTTTGTAAAATGATCTGTCTTTAGTGAATAACATCATACACTCCGTTCTGTCGTGAAAGGACAAAAATAGAAGAATCATATATATTATAGCATAATTTGAGGATTTTGCAATGCTTCTTTTTCAGTTGATTATTTGATTTTTTAATATTTCATTTTTGCGGTGAAATTTGACTTTTTTTGTATGAATATGGTCTGGAAATATTGACAAATCGCATAAACCGTGATAAAATGAAAAAATAGCATTTCGATGAAACGATTTTTGAAAATCGATTACATATTTTTAGATAAAGGTGACAAGACATGATTTGGTCTAAAGAAGAAACGCTCCCCAGAGAAGAAATTGAAAAACTGCAATTGGAGCGGTTGCAGGAAACTGTACATAGAGTATATAATAAAGTGCCCGCTTATCGCAAGAAAATGGACGATGCAGGTGTGAAGCCCGAAGATATTCAGTCTTTGGCTGACCTCAAAAAGCTCCCCTTTGTGACAAAGCAGGATATGCGGGATAACTATCCCTTCGGTCTGTTTGCCGTTGAGAGAGATGAACTGGTTAGAATCCATGCATCCAGCGGTACCACCGGTAAACCTACCGTAGTAGGCTATACCAAGGGCGATCTGGAAACCTGGACTGAGTGCGTTTCCCGTATCGCTTGCATGGGCGGTGCCAGTGCCCATGATACTGCACAGATCTGTTTCGGCTACGGTATGTTTACCGGCGCGCTGGGTCTGCACTACGGTTTGGAGAATATCGGCGCGGCGATCGTGCCCTCCTCCACCGGTAACTCCCAGAAGCAGATTATGTATATGCAGGACTTTGAAACCTCTCTGCTGGTTGCGACTCCTTCCTATGCACTTCGTCTTGCAGAAATTGCAAGAGAGATGGGCGTGGAACCTGAACGTGATCTGAAAGTTAAGATCGCGCTGGTTGGCAGTGAGCTGCTCACCGATGCGATGCGTGAGGAGATGCACAAGTATTGGGGCAAGGATATGCTCATTACCACCAACTACGGTATGAGTGAGCTGATGGGTCCCGGTGTATCCGGTGAATGTCTGGAGCACTGCGGTCTGCATATCAACGAGGACTACTTCCTGCCCGAGATCATCGATCCCAAGACCGGTGAGGTGCTCCCCGCAGGCGAGCAGGGTGAGCTGGTTATCACTTGTATTAAGAAGGAAGGCATTCCTCTCATCCGTTACAGAACCAAGGACATCACTCGTCTGTTCTACGAAAAGTGCAAGTGCGGAAGAACCTTCTGCCGTATGGAAAATCTGTCGGGCAGAAGCGACGATATGCTGAAGATCCGCGGCGTTAACGTGTTCCCCAGCCAGATCGAGGAAGTTATCCTCAGCGTTGCAGAGCTTGGTCCTCATTACGAGATCATTCTGGAGCGTGAGGGCTATTTGGATAAACTCACCGTCAAGGTAGAGTTGGCGCAGAGTACCGACTCCTTCGGTGTACTGGAGAAAATCACCAACGAGGTTAGAAATAAACTGAAGATTATGCTGGGTCTGGATGCGAAGGTTATGCTGGTATCCCCCAACACCTTGCAGAGATTTGAAGGCAAGGCAAAACGTGTGAAGGATTTAAGGAGTAAATAAAATGGCGAAGAAAACGATTATGCTGGGCAATGAAGCCATCGCAAGAGGCGCATATGAGGCAGGCGTAAAGCTGTCCAGCGCTTACCCCGGCACGCCCAGTACCGAGATCAGCGAATATCTGGCGAAATATGAAGAAATCTATACCGAATGGGCACCCAACGAAAAGGTTGCTACCGAGGTAGCCATCGGTGCATCTATTTCCGGTGTGAGAAGCCTTGCGTGCATGAAGCACGTAGGTCTGAACGTAGCAAGCGACCCCCTGTATACCTTCGCTTATACCGGTGTTAACGGCGGCTCTGTCATCGTGGTTGCCGACGACCCCGGTATGGCAAGCTCTCAGAACGAGCAGGATACCCGTATGGTTGCCCGTGCATCCCACGTGCCCGTACTGGAGCCCTCCGACAGCCAGGAAGCTAAGGATTTCATGAAATACGGCTACGAGATCAGCGAGCAGTACGATACTCCCGTGATTCTGCGTACCACTACTAAACTGGCACACTCTCAGTCTGTGGTAGAGCTTTCCGACAGAGCAGAGATTGCCGATAAGCCTTACGAAAGAAAAGTACAGAAGTACGTTATGATGCCCGCTTCCGCTATCGGCAGACATCTGGTGGTAGAGGAGAGAGAAAACCGTCTTGCAGAGGATGCTGCAAATCATCCTGTCAACAAGATGGAGATTAATGATACCAAGATCGGTTTCATCACCTGCGGTATCGCATATCAGTATGTAAAAGAGGTTTGCCCCAACGCCAGCGTGCTGAAGTTTGGTCTGGTCAATCCCATTTCCAAGAAACTGGTTGAGGATTTTGTCAATCAGGTAGAAACCGTATATGTATTTGAAGAGCTGGAGCCCGTGATCGAAGAACAGGTTCGCGCTTGGGGCTTTGACGTAAAGGGAAAGGAATGCTTCACCCGTCAGGGCGAGTACAGCGCAAACCTTCTGAAGAAGGTTCTTTACGGCGAGGAGTCCGCTGTGTTTGAGAAACTGGAGGCTCCCGCGCGTCCTCCCATCCTTTGCCCCGGCTGTCCTCACAGAAGCGTGTTCTCCGTGCTGAATAAGCTGAAGATCCATGCATCGGGCGACATTGGTTGCTACACTTTGGGTGCGGTTGCACCTCTGGGCGTCATTGACACCACCATCTGTATGGGCGCAAGTATTTCCGCACTCCATGGCATGGAAAAAGCCAAGGGTAAGGACTACATCAAGAATTGGGTTGCCGTGATCGGTGACTCCACCTTCCTGCATACCGGTATCAACTCTCTCATCAACATGGTCTACAACAAGTCTACCGGTACTGTCATGATCCTTGACAACAGAACCACCGGTATGACCGGCCATCAGGACCATGCCGCAACCGGTAAGACTCTGAAGGGTGAGGACACCTACTCTATTGATCTGGCAGAGCTTTGCCGTGCGGTTGGTGTACCCAATGTAATCGAAATCAACGCATTTGACGTGGACGGACTGACCAAGATCGTCAAGGAAAGCGTCAACAGCGATACTCTGACTGTGATCATCACCAAGTCTCCCTGTGTGCTGATCAAGGGTCAGAAATTCCCCAATGTGTGCCGTGTGAATGCAGATGCCTGCAAGAAGTGCGGTATGTGTATGAAGATCGGCTGTCCTGCTATGACCAAGGGCGAGGACGGCAAAGTGAAGATCGACGCTACTATGTGTAACGGCTGCGGTCTTTGCAAGAACTACTGTAAATTCAATGCTATCGAAACGGTGGTGAGATAAATGACCAAGAATATCATGATCGTAGGTGTAGGCGGACAGGGAACACTCCTTGCAAGCCGAATCATCGGTAAAGCCGCCCTGGAAATGGGTCTGGATGTAAAGATCTCCGAGGTACACGGCATGGCGCAGAGAGGAGGCAGCGTAGTTACCTTCGTCAGATTCGGTGACTGTGTAAATGAGCCCGTGGTAGAGGAAGGTCAGGCAGATGTCATCATCGCCTTCGAGCGTTTGGAAGCTCTCCGTTATGCGCATTTCTTGAAAAAAGACGGTGTTCTGGTGGTCAACGATTGCAGAATCGATCCCATGACCGTTGTGATTGGTGCAAAGCAGTATCCCGAGAATATCATTGAAAGCCTGAAGGCAGACCATGCGGTTTATGCCATTGACGGACAGCAGATCGCTCTGGAGCTGGGTAACAGCAAAGTGCTGAATTCGGTTGTTCTGGGCTATGCGGCATCCTTCATCGGCTTTGATAAAGAGTTGTGGCTGAACATTGTAGCCAATACCGTTCCCGTAAAAACCGTAGCCATCAATCAGAAGGCATTTGTTTGCGGCTACGAAGCAAAACACTAAGGAAGTGAATAAAATGATTTGGAATGAATCCAAAGAATGTATGAGCAGAGACCAGATGCATTGGCTGCAAAGCGCAAGACTGGTAAAACTGGTGGAGTATGTTTACCACAATGTAGAGTTTTACCGCAAGAAAATGCAGGCAATCGATCTGATGCCCGGTGACATTAAGAGTATCGACGATATTACTAAGCTGCCCTTTACCACCAAGGATGACCTGAGAGAAAACTATCCCTTCGGTCTGTTTGCTGTACCCAATTCCCAGATCGTGCGTGTACACGCATCCAGCGGTACTACCGGTAAGGCAACCGTAGTTGGCTATACTAAATATGACCTGGACATCTGGGCAGAATGTGTGGCAAGATGTCTGACTATGGCGAACATCAGCAAGGATGATATCCTGCAGATCGCATACGGTTACGGCTTGTTCACCGGCGGTCTGGGCGCACATTACGGCGCAGAGCGCATTGGTGCAACCGTTGTTCCCATGAGCACCGGTAACTCCAAGAAGCTGACTACCATGATGGTAGACTTCGGTGCAACCGCTATCGCTTGTACTCCTTCCTATCTCCTTCACATCTCCGAAGTACTGGAAGCCGAGGGATTGCTGGACAAGATCAAGCTGAGAGCAGCCATCTGCGGTGCAGAGCCCTGGACCGATAAAATGCGTCATGACATCGAAACCAAGCTGAACATTACCGCCCATGATATCTATGGTCTTAGTGAAGTTATGGGTCCCGGTGTTGCTTGTGATTGTCAATACCATAAGGGTCTGCATGTATGCGAAGACCATTTCTACCCTGAGGTTCTGGATAGCGCAACGCTCACTCCCGTGGCAGAGGGCGAAACCGGTGAGCTGGTCTTCACTACTCTGACTAAGGAAGGTCTGCCTCTCATCCGTTACAGAACCAAGGACCTGACCAGTATCGACCGTACTCCCTGCGAATGCGGCAGAACCAGTGCACGTATCTCTAAGTTCAAGGGTCGTGTGGATGATATGCTGATCATCAGAGGTGTCAATGTATTCCCCAGCCAGGTAGAGGCTGCGCTGGTGAGCGTAGAAGAGGTAACTCCTCACTACATGATGATCGTAGACCGTGTGAACAATCTGGATACGCTGGAAATTCAGCTGGAGCTGAGCCCCAAATTCTTTACCGACGAGGTAAGAGTTATTGAGGCACTCACCAAGAAGATCGGCCATGTTATCCAGCAGGCGCTGGGCATCAATGCCAAGATCAAGCTGGTTGAACCCAACCGTCTGGTGAGAAGCGAAGGCAAAGCGGTTCACGTCATTGATAAACGTAAATTGTATTAATTTTTAGGAGGAAACTATAATGTTTGCAAAGCAGTTGACTGTATTTATCGAAAACAGAACGGGTAGACTTTCTGAGGTACTGAACGTTCTCCGCGTAAACAACGTAAACATCCTCTCCCTCAGCCTTGCCGATACTACTGAGTTCGGTCTGCTGAGATTGATCGTGGATAATCCTGCGCTGGGTAAGGAAAAACTCACCGAAGGTGGTTTCTCCTCTCTCCTGTCCAATGTATCCATCATTCAGATTCCTCACAAGGTAGGCAGTCTGCAGGAGCTTCTCCGTGTGATTGACGACAATGGCGTCAATATCGAGTACATGTACGGTCTGTCCATCGAGTCCGATGAGGCGTATGTGGTACTGAAAGCATCCGATGGCGAAAAGGTAGATGAAATCCTTTCTGCTAACGGCGTGCGTACCATCACCTGTGCAGATCTTGCTAATATATAATCATATGGGGGAGCGCAGTCTCCCCCGATGTAATTTTCCAAAATACTTCTTAGAATATAGGTGATCCTATGGGATATAATCAGAAAATGTTCGGGCTGGGCAGTAAACGCTCGATCATCAGAGAAATTTTTGAATACAGCAAAACCAGAGCTATGGAGATCGGTGCGGAAAACGTGTACGATTTCAGTCTGGGCAACCCCAGTGTGCCTGCTCCCGCTGAGGTCAATGAAACCATTCGTGAACTCCTTGATACCAAGGACTCCGTCCTGCTTAACGGCTACACCTCTGCACAGGGTGATGCAGGTGTGCGCAAGGTGATCGCAGACCGCATCAATGAGAAGTTTGGCGTGGGAATCTCTCACAACCTGATTTATATGACCTGCGGTGCGGCGGCATCTCTTTCCATTTGCCTCAAAGCAGTAATGGAAGAAGGGGCAGGGGACGAGTGCATTGTGTTTGCTCCCTTCTTTACCGAATACAGAGTGTTTATCGAAAATGCAGGCGGCAAAATCGTGGTCAGCAAGCCCATGGAAAAGACCTTCCAGATCGACATTGCTGATTTCGAGAGCAAGGTGAATCCTTCCACCAAGGCAGTTATCCTCAATTCGCCCAACAATCCCAGCGGCGTGGTTTACTCCGAGGAAACCATCAAGGCGCTGTGCGAGGTGCTGAAAAGAAAGTCTGCTGAATACGGCAAGGTGATCTATCTCATTGCCGACGAGCCTTACCGTGAGTTGGTTTATTCCGGTGTGGATGTGCCTTACTTGATGAATTACTACGAAAATACCTTTGTCTGCTACTCTTATTCCAAATCCCTTTCGCTGCCCGGTGAGCGTATCGGTTACATCGCCGTTTCTCCCACTATGGAGGAAGCGGGAAATCTCTATCTGGCAGTTTGCGGTGCAGGAAGATCGCTGGGCTATGTTTGTGCCCCCAGCCTGTTCCAGCAGGTGATCGCCCGTTGCATCGACGCTAAGGTAAACGTGGAAGCATACAAGGAAAACAGAGATCTGCTTTACGATAATCTTACCGCCTACGGTTATGAATGCGTCAAGCCCGACGGAGCCTTCTATCTGTTTGTGAAGGCGCTGGAAGAGGATGCATACAAGTTCTATGAGCGTGCGAAGGCGCATGAGATTCTGGTAGTCCCTTGCGATGATTTTGGTGTCAGCGGTTATGTGCGTGTAGCATACTGTACCGACAAGTCTAAGGTGATTGGTGCATTGCCTGCTTTTGAAGCGTTGGCGAATGAATATAAGTAACAAAGAGCGCATCGATAGATGCGCTTTTGTTACTTTGAACAAAAAAAGTCGAAAAAGTTATATAAAAAGTAGAATTTAGCAAAAAAATTTTCTGTAAAACCTTGACAGAAGCGAATAAAAGGTGTATACTGTTGCATATGCGCTGTGTGGCATACATACAACGTAAACGTGCAACACGGTTGCACAAAATAAACGGAGGTTTTTTACTATGAGATTCATGAAAGTATTCTCTCTTATGCTCACCATGGTATTCTGCCTGGGCCTGCTCGCTGCTTGCTCTGCCGGCGGATATACCGCAAACAACACCGAGTTCGTTATCGGCGTTTCCGGTCCTCTTACCGGCGGCGCAGCGATGTACGGTACTGCTGTTAAGAACTCTGCCCAGATGGCTGTTGACGAAATCAACGCTGCAGGCGGTCTGAACGGCGTAAAGTTCAAGCTGGTTGCAATGGACGATATGCACGATGCAACCAAGATCGCTAACAACTACGCTTCCTTGCTGGAAGGCGGTATGCAGGTATCTCTGGGTACTGTTACCACCGCTCCCGGTCTTGGGTTCAAGAACCTGTCCAAGGATGACAACGTATTCTTCCTGACTCCTTCCGCTTCCGGCGACAAGATCCCCGGTGGCAACGGTTTCCAGATGTGCTTCGCAGACGGTAACCAGGGTAAGGTTGCAGCTGACTACGTTAACGCAAACTGCAAGGATAAGGTAATCGGCGTATTCTACAAGTCCGATGACGCTTACTCCAAGGGCATTTACGACCAGTTCAATGCAAATCTGGACGCTTCCATCAAGTCCGGTGTAACCGTTACTTCCTTCACCGATGCAAACGCTACCGACTTCTCCACTCAGATCGACAAGCTGAAGAACTGCAACTTTATCTTCATGCCCACTTACTACGATCCCGCTTCCATCTTCATGAAGCAGGCAAAGGATATCCTGCCCGCTGACGGCGTATACTACGGCTGCGATGGTTTCGACGGTATTGACAACATCAAGGGCTTCGATATCACCGAAATTCCTCAGGAAGTTACCATGCTGTCCCACTTCAACTCCAAGGCAACTGAGGGCAAGGCAAAAGAATTCATCGACAAATATGTAGATAAGTACGGCTCTGAGACTCTGAACCAGTTCGGCGCATCTGCGTACGACTGTGTATATGCAATCTTCAATGCAATGAAGGAATATGTGGATGCAGGCAACGACATCCCCGTAACCATCAGCGCATCTGATCTTTGCGATATTCTCAAAGAAAAGTTCAATGGCGGCTTCACTCTGAAGAACGCAGTTACCGGTGACAGCATTACCTGGGAAAAGACCGGTTACGTTAATAAGGGCGCAATCAAGTACGTAATCAAGGAAGCTAAGAAGGCTGACTAAGGGTTATCGGATTACCCCAAAAACGTCGATTAACTGCATATGTCGGTTATCTGCCGACATATGCAGTTTTCGATTTGATTACCCCATGCAACGTGCATGGCAAGTTTTGTATTCCAATAAGGTGTGTATTACAATATGGAAGAAATTATCTCAATAATCGTGAACAGTTTGAGCATGGGCAGCATCTATGCGATGATCGCTCTTGGTTATACCATGGTATACGGTATCGCCAAAATGCTTAACTTTGCTCACGGTGATATCATTATGGTAGGCGCATACGCAATTTATGTGTTTATGGCGCTGAATAATCCTATTCTTGCCGTTCTGTTGGCAGTTGTTTTCTGTTTGATTCTCGGTGTTGCCATTGAAAAGATCGCATACCGTCCCTTGCGCGGTGCATCTCCCTTGGCGGTGCTGATTACTGCAATCGGTGTCAGCTATCTCCTTCAGAGCCTTGCCCAGATCGTTTTCGGTTCTGCAACCAAGATGGTTACTGTATACGACTTTGGCGCGATCACCATTATGGGAGTTACCTTGCAGGTGGCTACGCTGGTAACGCTGGCAGTCGCAGTGGTAGTCATGGTGTCCTTGACTCTGTTTGTAAAACTTACCCGTGTGGGCAGAGCAATGATCGCCGTTTCCGAAGATAAGGGTGCGGCACAGCTTATGGGTATCAATGTCAACGGCATTATTACATTGACCTTCGCCATCGGTTCTGCGCTGGCGGCACTTGCCGGTCTGTTCTATTTGCTGAAGGCACCCAGCGTGTCCAGCACTTTGGGTGCGATGCCCGGTATCAAGGCGTTTACTGCGGCAGTTATCGGCGGTATCGGTTCGATTCCCGGCGCAATGCTGGGCGGTCTGCTCCTTGGCTTTGTGGAATGTGTGGCGACTAAGATCACTGTGATCGCTCCCTATACCGATGCCATTGAGTTCTCGATTCTCATTATCATCCTGCTGGTACGTCCTACCGGCTTTTTGGGCAAGAAACGGAGGGAAAAGGTATGATGAAAGAAACACTCAAGAAAATCCGTTGGCGCCATTATATCAATTACATCGTGATCGGTATTTTTACCATTGCATTTGGCATCATTTCCCTTACCGGCGGTCAGATGAACTCCTCCACCCTTTTCATGCTGGAAAAGGTGGCAATCAGTATCATTCTGGCAGTCTCCCTGAGTATCGTGGTTGGCTTTTTGGGTGAGCTTTCTCTGGGACATGCAGGATTTATGTGTGTGGGCGCTTATATCGGCGGTAAGATCTCCGCGATTTTGGAGCCTACACTGGGTAATACCGCATTGAATGTCTTTCTCTGCCTTGCCATTGGCGGCGCGGTTGCGGCAATCTGCGGTGTGATCATCGGTATCCCCGCACTTCGTCTGCGCGGTGACTATCTTGCCATCGTTACCCTGGCATTCGGTGAGATCGTCCGCTCTCTGTTCCTCAATTCCTCCGAAGAAACCTTCGGTGGCACCATTGGTCTGGATACTCCCCGATACAATAAAAATTTCCTTTTTATTTTCGCATTCCTGATGGTTCTGCTTACACTGTTCGTGATCCAGAACTTTATCCGCAGTAAGCACGGCAGAGCAGTTACCGCTATCCGTGATAATGAAATCGCGGCACGTGCTTCGGGCATTAACGTGACCAAGTATAAGCTGCTTGCCTTCACGATTTCCGCATTCTTTGCAGGCATCGCAGGCGTGCTGTTCAGCTTCAGTAACTATACTGTGCAGAGCTCAAATTTCGACTATAACTATTCCATCAAGATTCTGGTTATGGTAGTATTGGGCGGTATGGGTAATATCAACGGTGCGATTATTTCCGCAACCCTGATTACCTATCTGGACTCCAAGCTGGCAACCATCCTGACCGGTGACCTGGCAGTGCTGCAGAATCTCATTTATGCCCTCATTCTGATTGTGATCGTTATTTATAATAACGCTCCTGCGCTCAAGAGCTTCCGTGACCGCTATAATCTCAGCGTCATGGTCAAGCGCATCTTCCGCCCCAAGCATGACCCTGCCAAGCGTCGGGATGATGCCGCTAAGTGGGACGTTGTACCTACTAAGATCGAGATGAATGAGATTCTCTCGATTGATTTGAAAGCCCAAAATCTGGGTAGCGACAAGCCCAAAAGAGGAGGTAAATAATGACTGATTACGTTCTCGAAACAAAAAATCTGGGCATTTCCTTCGGCGGCCTGAAGGCTGCACAGGATGTAAATATCCGTATCAAAAAGAAGCAGATCTATGGTCTGATCGGTCCCAACGGTGCCGGTAAGACTACCATTTTCAATCTGCTGACCGGCGTATACAAGCCCACCACCGGTACCTTCTATCTGGACGGCGAGGAGCTGTGCGGTCTGCCTCAGGATAAGATCAATCACAAGGGCATCGCCCGTACCTTCCAGAATATCCGTCTGTTCAACAACATGACTGTGGTGCGTAACGTAATGGTAGCGCTTCACAATCAGCCTCAGTACAAATGCAGTGTGTGGGAGAGTTTATTCCGTCTGCCCCGTCATTTCCGCGTGGAAAAGGAAATGCGTGCAAAGGCGAAAGAGCTTCTGCGCATCTTCGATCTGGAAGACGAGCGAAATAATTTGGCGTGCAATCTGCCTTATGGCAAACAGCGTAAGCTGGAGATTGCCCGTGCGCTGGCAACCAATCCTAAACTGCTGTTGTTGGATGAGCCCGCGGCAGGTATGAACCCCCACGAAACCGAGGATCTGGAGAAGACCATCCGCACCATCCGTGAGCAGTTTGATATGACCATCCTGCTCATCGAGCATGATATGAAATTCGTTGCAGGTCTTTGCGATGAGATTACCGTGTTGAATTTCGGTACTGTTCTGGCAGAAGGCGATACCCGTACCGCTCTGCGCAATCCCGAAGTTATTCGCGCGTATATTGGAGGTTAAGATGGCGTTATTGGAAGTTAAAAACCTGGAGGTTTATTACGGCGTGATCTGCGCCCTCAAGGGAATCAGCTTCGAGGTTAGTGAGGGTGAGATTGTCACCCTGATCGGCGCAAACGGCGCAGGCAAGACCACCACTATGCAGAGTGTAGTGGGTCTGATCCCCAAGCGCAGCGGAATCGTTACCTTTGACGGCAAGGATATTACCCATACTCCCTGTCACAAGATCGTGCATCTGGGCATGACTCAGGTTCCCGAAGGACGTCGAATCTTTCAGGAACTGAGTGTTTACGAAAACCTTTTGATGGGTGCTTATTCCATGAAGGATTCCTCGGGCTTCAAAAACGATTTGGAAGCGATCTACACCCGTTTCCCCCGTTTGGCAGAGCGTAAGAATCAGATTGCAGGCACTCTTTCGGGCGGCGAACAGCAGATGCTGGCAATGGGACGTGCCATTATGAGCCATCCCAAGCTGCTGATGCTGGATGAGCCTTCCATGGGTCTGTCTCCTCTGTTGGTAGATCAGGTGTTTGAGATTATCAAGGACATCAACAAGAGCGGAACCACTATTCTGCTGGTTGAGCAGAATGCAGGCAAATCTTTGGCGATTTCCGACCGTGCTTACGTGTTGGAAAACGGCAAGATCGTGCTGACTGGAACCGGAACTGAGCTTGCCAACAGTGAAATGGTAAAAGAAGCCTATCTGGGCGGTTAAATCTTTTGATAAAACGAAAAATCCTCAAAGAAGCATTGCTTCTTTTAGGATTTTTTATTCAGAGCTTAAGCTGTTGATTGAATTCATTGACGTATTCAGTTTTGCGGGCGGTGAGGGTTACCCATGCAGGGCGGAATCCGCATTTGATGGCATTGCGCGCCGAGCGCAGATTGCACCATGCGGTGCAGTAGAAGGGAACCTTTCCTAATTTCAGAATCTCTATTGCCAATCGGGAGGTGAGCGCGGAGGCGATGCCCTGTCTGCGGTATGCGGGAAGTACATCGATGCCGATCTGATACATCTCCTCACAATCGGCAGAGCAGCCTGCCAGTCCCACTAATCGATCTCCATCGTATGCGCCTACTGCTAAAACGTCCAACTCTTTTCGCTTTTCG
>JAZRIH010000016.1:0-6365 GCA_045645175.1 Eubacteriales bacterium
CGCCAACTTCTTTGGAAACATCAACACCGGGCATCAGAAGAGATTCGTGAACGAATTTGTCATTCAGAGTGATATCGATCTTGCCGAGGGTAAATACATTGTCAGCAGATTCATCATCGGTCAGATACGCCAAAGAGGTACCGGCAATTGCGGTGACTACCAGGATCATAGCCAGAGCCGCAATAAAAAGTTTCTTTTTCATGAGTTAATTTCCTTTCGCAAAGTTATGAGTGCGAGAGATCAATTAGTGGAGGGAGCTCCATAGGTGGCGTTCCATGCCGCTACCGCATTGTTGCCTACTTCCTGCTGAACGGCGTATGCCTGGAAGGTGATGTTGGGCAGAGTTGCATTATTGGCTTCCAGGGCAGTCATCATTTCCTTGGTTACGGTATTCTTTACAGTAACCTGATCATTAGCAAGTACAGAAATGGGGGTTCCCTGAGTGATCGTACCGGTATAGTACCATACGTCAGTGCCTGCAATCTGAGTCCAGCCGCTTGCCATAGTAACGGTCAGATAATCGTCAACCAGACCGGACTTGATAACCTTAACATACAGCCAGCATGCTTCGCTACCTTCCAAAACAGTCACCTTAGGGTCCTTTTTGATGGCAGCACCGGGAAGCATTTTGTAGGAGTTTTTGGTAGCATCGGTATCTGCATCGTCAGAATCAGATTCAACCAAAGTAATCTCAATATTACTGGGGCTGAAAGTGTTGACAACAGGATCTGTGGTATCCAGCAACCATGCCAGCGTAGCGCCTGCTGCAAAGCACAATATCAGAAGCAAAGAGAGAGAAATAATTAAGCCTTTCTTTTTCATACTTAATATCTCCTTTCAAGAGTGAGTAATTTGATTTGGGAAAGTTAGAAATTAGCCGTTAGCAGCGGTGCTAACAGTATTCCATGCATCTGCAGGGTTTCCTTCGAAGCCCAGATACTGGATTGCGTAAGCGGTAACCGTAACAACGGTGGTGCTGTCCACGTTAGCAAGAGCAGCTTTATCGACGCTATCAGCAATGGTAAAGGACTGGAATACAACCAGATCAGTGCTGCTGCCAGCAGTTTGGGGATCAAATACCTTGTAGTAGACGCCGGCCTCAAGCTCAATCCATCCGTTTGCATCGATCTGAGCGGCAATGGTGGTGTTACCGGGTGCTTCCAGGTTCAGTGTTGCAAGGTCGTTTTGCACCTTAACGAAAACATAGCACTTTTCATTCGCCTTAACATGAACAGTAGGATCTTTTGCATACGTGCCATGAGGAACCAGCTTGTAGGAGTTAGCCATGTCACGACCTTCGGTAGTTTTGTTAGTCTTGGACTCGTCCACATCGGCCTCATCCAGGGTGATTTCGATCTCACCAACGGTAAAGGTATTCTTCACCTCTGCAGTAGTGGAAACCAACCATGCAAGAGTACCTCCCACAACGCCAACGAGTGCAATAGAAAGTGCAACAACTGCAATTACAAGTTTCTTAGTAGTAGTCATTTTGTTTTTCTCCTTTTGTAATAATTGTTTTGGTATCATACGGCTTGCGCCATTATTTCAGAAATCAGTTTGCGGGAGTCCAGTCAGAGGGAGCAGCAGCCCATGCATCGGAAGCATAGTTGAAACCGTCTGCCTGTACTGCATAGCCGATTACAGTAATTGTCTTGCCATTGTAATCAGCAACGTTTGCGTCACCTTTTACTGTAAAGTTTTTGAATACCGGCACATCCTCGCCGCCCTCTACAACATTTTTGTAATACCAAACGTTGCCTTCCAGAGGAAGCCAACCATTGGCACGCATCTGAGCTTCGACGGTAGTAACATCCTGAATTGCAGCGATTTCGTCTACAATTCTTACGAACAGCCAGCAATCCTCGCTTTCTGCGTCTACATGGATGGTAGGATCCTTTACATAGGTGTGACCGGGCATAAGTTTGTAGGTGTTCTCGGTAACACGGTCTGCTCCGTTCTCTGCAACACCGTACTCATCAACCTTTGCCTCATCGAGGGTAATAACCACCTTACCGACGGTGAAGGTGTTCTTAACCATTTTGGTGGTAGAGGTCAGATAAGCCATTGTTGCGAAAACAGTGGATACTCCGAGCAACACCGCACAAAGAGCCAAGAGCAATGCTTTCTTTATTGTTTTCATGATAGAAAACCTCCTTAAAATAAAAATATATAAATATTTCTCTGGAAGCCTTACGGCGTTACCCCTGTGTTTGATCCTCGTCTGCTTCCAACGAGGTGACTTCCGATGCCTCAGCATCCTCCGCCTTTTCCATGGATTCCACGGGACTTGCCGCTTCCCCGCTTGCGGGGACAGCATTCTTCTTGGGATCCTTATTGAGCAAATCAGGCAAGAACACCAAGATCAGCAATAGCGCACCCGCCGCAATGGCAATATACATTCCGGGGGGATGTTGAATATAATAGGCAATGTATCCGAGATACGGAATCTTGAATACAGGTTTGCCGATCAGATTCTTGAAGTGGACGGGGCCGTCTGCAGTTTCATTGGCATCACCTTTGGTATAAAAGTGCTGGTTTACTTCGTCTATCTTAATAACTCGGTGGGTAGACGGCATATCGTTGGGCAGTACATAGGTGATTACATCTCCTTCCTCAACCTCGTAAGGACTGACGTCCTTAACATAGATGAGTGCACCAACCGGATATTCAGGCTCCATGGATCCTGAAATGACCGAATACACCTGCACGCCAAACAATCGGACACCAACCAACAAAACCGCGAATAGTACAACAATCACGACTATGACGGTGGAGGCGATATCCCACACCTTTTTTAGTTTGCTGGGTATTTGCATACCATAGTTTCCTCCTTCCATCTGAAGTACTTGAAAATACGCTTGCGGCTTCGCTTTCTCTGAATCGAATGAACAAAACAATCTGCACCGCAGTGCAGATTGTACCTCTGGTAACTATAATCGGGAGAGGGTGAATCGAATTAGGGATAACTTACCATAATATTGAGTTATTATAGCATATTTACTTTTCAAAGTCAAGTACACAAGTCACATCATTCGCTATTTTATTGATATTTTCGACGAAAATCCTCCCCCCTTGAGCGATCTGCATAGCGAATGTGGCCAAAACTATGTGGCTCGTCACCGAAGAAAAGATTTCACAACAGCCCCTTTGCAATTTGGTCGAATCTGTGCTACAATGGCATCCATTCTACCGATCTCTTTTGGAGGTACTATGTCTACTCCCAACTAACGCCGGACGCGGTTTGCCTGCTTTTTTGCCTATCTGGCTATGGCATCGGTCTTCGTGCTACCTGCTATGCTCTTTACCACCTTCCGACAGATGTACTCAATCTCTTTTACCCTGCTTAAAAATAAGTTCTGTCAAAATCCCTCGCAGATTCTCTCAAAGCACCCCAATCTGTTTCATCGCCTGAGACGGCGTTACGGTCGGCACTTGGTTTCTTGCGAGTGGGACGCTGCGGAGGAGAGGCTTTCGCATCCGCCGCTTCCTTCTTCTCAATGAATTCACGCACTGCCTGAGGGACGTGCTTCTTGTAAAGCGCATCCATATGCATCCCATGAGACCGAACAGCGTTGTCAGCCTCTCGCCGGCATCGTCGATGACGGGAGCGTTCTCGAGATAGTATGTCATCTCTAGACAGTCTTCCGTTGCAATGATCTCGGATACTTCATCGCGTGCTTCCAGCTCTGCGATAAGCATCTGCCCGATACCGTTGTTCGGAGTGACGGTGGTATTCTCAAGGCCTTTTTCTTTTCCTACTGCACTACAAATATTGAGGGGCGACCGTTGTGGTCACCCCTCTTTTATTACTTCTTAATGGGCAGTAGCATTCTCGTTTGTTGCTTATATTCGGCAAAGCCCTCTTTTCTTGACTGTCTGCCGTCTGCCATCGGAATACTCACCGCAAAGAACAGCACCGTGTTTGCAAGTGCGCCGGCTGCAAGATACCATGCATTTGGAGCTGCACAGATTATAGAAAGAGCCACGCCCCACCACATAAGGATTTCTCCGAGGTAGTTCGGGTGACGGGAATATTTCCACAAACCGTTGCGTATAAACGCGCCGCTCTTATTTTTACGGAACTTATGCATTTCATAGTCTGCTATTCCTTGCAGCGTAGCCGCACCAAGCGACAAGCAGAGGAAGATTACGCTACCGAGGTTAGCAGTTACACCGTTGATCACAGCCCAGACCGCAGGCAGTTTGCAACCATATACCACAAGAGTTGGAACCATATGTATGCCTACGAAGTTGATAAGAGGATAAAATACGCCTGTTTTTTCCTTCAGCATCGTATATCGCCAATCCTGATGATTGAGTCCCCCGAAGGTGTACGCCCAATTCGCCGTCAGAGGAATCGCCCAATACGATACGACTATAATGAGCAGAACACCCAAAATAGTCAGTTTCTTTCCTATGGCAAAAGCTATCAAAATAACGGGCGGCTGAACGCTCCAATAGGGATCGTAAACCGATGCGTTTCCGAAAATTACGCTGAATATGAAGGTTACAACGGTTGCTGCTATGTCGGCAATCAGTAGTGATAACCACCACGGAAGGTCGAGCATTCTGTAAACCGCAATGCCTACCATCGTAGCAATTATGTATACAAGCGTGACGGCAACGAAGCTTGCCACACAGCTTTGTTTTAGTTTTTTCATATGGACTCCTATTCTTCCCGACAAATTGGAATTTGAATGTTTGACCTTTACATCAAATATTCAAGATATTCACGAATGTTTTTAAGCTGTTTTATTGCCATTTTTCTTCCCATTTCATAGACAACCTTCAGCTTTTCGGGATCTTTTTCAATACGACTTACAGGCAGATCAGCCTCGGGTCGGATTACAAAAAGCTCACCTGATTTTTCCTTTGATTCAATGTAAGCAACAGTTTCATTATAAAGTTTGTGTCTGTTCGCCATTGCTTCAATCAATTTAGGATATTTTTTATATTTGAGCTTGATCAGGGGCATCATACCGTTTTTCTTCTTCCTATACCCCTGTGGCTGTGTAAGAACAACAATATTTCTGCTATAACCTATCTTTTCAAAGTATTTTACAGGAATAGAGTCGACAATACCACCGTCAAGCATTTTACGACCATCTATCTCTACGATCTGGGAGACAAGTGGCATCGATGCTGACGCTCGAATCCAATCAAATCCGTGATCGTTTCGTCCTGCATACTTATGATAAACAGCTTCACCTGTTTCAATATCGGTACAAACCACGTGAAATTCCATCGGAGTTTGCTCGTAGGTATGAAAATCAAACACGTCGTATTTGAGCGGAACTTCATTATAGCAAAATTCTGTGCTATATATGTTACCTGTTTTCAAAAGCACACGCAATCCGCAATAACGCTTGTCACGAACAAATCTTGTATTATAGCGCATTACTCGACCTATCTGCCTTGATTTATAATTTACACCAAAGGCCGCGCCTGCGGATACACCAATAGCACCATCGAACTCGATACCGTTCTCCATCAATACGTCAATGACACCTGCGGTAAACATTCCGCGCATTGCGCCACCTTCCAATATCAAACCTTTTTTCATCATTATACCTATCCTAATACGCAAAGGAACGCGGTTCTACAAAACTGCGTTCCTTTGTAAAAATTAAAGCAGATCGTCAAATAAGCAGATATCGCTTTAGCTTTCCGCTTTCGCATTTTATAACGATTTCAACGATTCTGTCGTTTATTGGCGTTTTCGCACCGCATTTTCTACCCCATTCGCAAACGATGCCGTTGATAGCGTCGATCTCACACGACTTATTTTTCTTCAAGTCCTGAAGCATGGACGGCTCGATGTTGCGATGCTTTTTCATAGCGATTGGGATCAGCCTTGTTGCCAAAGCTCGCTTGAGCGTACCCTTATAGTAGAACAACACTGTAATGCTCTTACCTTGCACCAGAGCGAACTCTGCGCCTGCGCGTGTCCAACGTCGATACACTCCTTCATACAACGGATAGCGACATTGCGGGCACCTTTGTTTTCGGATACGTCACCGAATACACCGCCAACGACCGTTCCAAGCGAGCCTGCGCCGCAAATCGCATATCTTTGCATACTGCACCGCTTTTAGTTGCCAAGCTGAAACTCTGCCGTCAACCAAAGGTTGAAATGGAGCTTTTCACTGTCGTTTGCATATTCCGAAGGAATGAGCTCCGCATAATCGCGCAGAACCTCTTTGTATTCCACTTCGGCAGTTCCGCCGTTAACCGTAACATTACACTCGCTGTGAAGCTTGATGGAGTAGGTATCTTTATCCTCAAAATTATAGGTGCGCGTTGTGATACCGTCATCAACCGTAAAGGATTCTGCATTAACGTTTTTGAAATCAAGATATACCAAG
>JAZRIH010000017.1:0-15782 GCA_045645175.1 Eubacteriales bacterium
TGTGACCAAGGAGCCCACTTGTACCGAGAAGGGTACCAAGACCACTACTTGCCAGGGTTGTGGCAAGTTTACCGAAGCCGAGATTGCGATGCTCGACCACAAGTGGGACAAGGGTGTTGTGACCAAGGAGCCCACTTGTACCGAGAAGGGTACCAAGACCACTACTTGCCAGGGTTGTGGCAAGTTTACCGAAGCCGAGATTGCGATGCTCGACCACAAATGGGACAAGGGTGCTGTGACTAAGGCGCCCACTTGTACAGCAAAAGGCGAGAAAACCTTCACTTGCGAAGGCTGTGGCAAAACCAAGACCGAAACTCTTGCAATGATTGATCATGTTTGGGATGACGGTGTTGTGACCCAAGAAGCAAGCTGTGATGCCAATGGTGAAAAGAAGTTTACCTGTACCGGTTGCGGTAAAACTAAGGTGGAAACTCTTTCTATGATTGATCACACTTGGGACGAGGGTAAAATTACCACCGCTCCTACTTGTGAGACCGAGGGTGTGAAGACCACTACCTGTACCGGCTGTGGCAAGACCACTACCGAGGCAGTTCCCGTTATCGAACACGCATGGAACGAGGGTGAAGTTACTACCGCTCCCGGCTGCGAGACTGAAGGCGTGAAGACCACTACTTGTACCGGCTGTGGCAAGACCACTACCGAGGCAATTCCTGCTACCGAACACGCATGGAACGATGGCGAAATCACTACCGCTCCCGGTTGTGAAGCAGTAGGTCAGAAGACTACTACTTGTACCGCTTGCGGCAAGATCACTACTGAAACTGTTCCTGCTACCGGTCACCATTTTGGTGCATATGTCTCCAATGGTGATGCAACTTGCCAGAAGGATGGTACCCAAACTGCTGTTTGTGATGGCTGCGGTGCAAAGGATACTGTAGAAGATCCTTCCACTCGCACCGATCATGTATACAAAGAGGGTGCTTGTACTTCTTGCGGCATGGAAGAGTCCACCGGCGATTCCGATGACAACGCTATGCTGTGGATTCTCATTGGCAGTGCGGCAGTTGTGCTGGTTGTTACCGGTGCAGTGGTTGTCCTGCTGAATAAGAAGAAGCATGCCGTATAAGGGAATCGGCTGTCTGGTATTAGATAATATAGGATAGATTCGGTAATCTATTCTAGCGACAGAGTCACTTACTCGTTGAGCAGTGACTCTGTTTTTTTGTGGAAAAGCCGATGATAGAAAAAGTGTAAATTAAGACAAATTATTTCTCAATTAACTGTTGCGATTTGTGGAAAAATATGATAGAATAAAAACAATACTGATTTCATTCTAAGGAGAACGATCATGTCAACTATATGGACCCCTGCCAAGAGAGCAATTTGCGCACTCAATCGCGGCACCCCCGACGAAGTTCCTACATTTGAATTGGAATTTCAGCTGTCTGAAGAATTATTCGGATATGCATTGTCCGACAAAAGATTTCATCCCTCTATTTGGAAAACCCTGACCACTCGTGAGATTGAGCAGGCGGCATATGATCTTGCCGATAAATACGCGCGTGTGTACGGTGCAGGCAATGCCTATGATATCGGCGGCGTAGCACTGTCCGGAAACCCCGAGCTGGACGCCAAGCCCGGTCTGGATTACTGTATTATCCCCGTATACTGCCCCGAGTGGTGGAATCCCACCCATCCTCTGACGGTTGCCTTCCGTAAGCGTCTGAGAGAACATTTTGGCGACACCCGTCTGTTTGGCGGTCACGGCGACGGTACCTTCGCCATTCCTTCGGGATCGGATATGTATGAATTTGCTTATCGCCTTGCCGATGAGCCCGAGGAAGTATTGGAAGAAGCAGAACGTATGGCGCAGAATGCCATCGAGGCAAACAAGCGTCAGAGAGAAGCAGGCATGGACGTAGCGCTGCTTTGCTCCGACTATTGCTATAATTCCGGTCCTTTCCTTTCCCCTGCCATGTTTGATGAATTTATCGCTCCCTTCCTTGCCAAGATCTGCAAAGCAGGTAAAGAAGACGGCATGTATATGATCAAGCATACCGACGGCAATATTATGCCTATCATTGATTCGCTAGTTGAAGCAGGCCCTCACGCCCTGCACTCCATTGACCCCATGGCGGGCGTGGATATTAAGGAAGTAAAGCGTCTGTACGGCGACAAGGTTGCACTTTGCGGTAACGTGCATTGTGCGGCTCTGCAGACCGGTACCGATGAAGAGGTCATTGCCAGCACCGAGTACTGTCTGACTCACGGTAAAGAGGGCGGCGGCTATATCTTTGCTACCAGTAACATTCCTTTTAAGGGAATGCCTCCTCACCGTTACGAAATGATTTTGGACATCTGGAAAAAGATGCGCAAGTATTAATTTTCGTTGTCGAGATAGGATTACAAACACGGAAAGGGTGAGCAAATGAATAGTACGGAGCGTGTCCGTAATACGATCTTGGGGCTTCCCATTGACCGACAGCCCATGTACGGCTGGGTATCTGCCAATCTTGGGCAAGAGATCTCTGCTGTTTACGGATCGGTAGAGGCCTTTGAGGATCGCTATGAATTTGACATGGCGCATATTTTCGGCGGACCTTCTCCCTACCGTTGGGATGTCATTCATAAACTGCGCCGAGAAAATGAGGAGCTCACCCCCGATTTGCTATTGGAGACGGATATCTTTACCTCTCCTGAAAATCTGGCAGATTATCAGGGCATCGTGCATAGCTTGAATCATCACAAAGCGCGAGGACGGTTTTGTTATGTCCAAACCCCCGGCTTTTTCGAGCCATTCAACGATGTGTTTGGAATTGAAAATCATTTGCTGTATCTTGCCATGTATCCCGATGAGCTAAACGAGCTCTATCGCCGTCAAGCTGATTGGACTATCCGATTTGCCGATCATTGCATTGATCTGGGTCTGGATATGATCCATATCTCCGACGATTGGGGAGCGCAAAAGGATCTGCTGTTCAGTCCTGCCCTTTGGAGGGAGATCATCTATCCCCACATGAAACGGGTGGTGGATCATATCCATTCCCGTGGCTGCCTTGCCAGTCTGCACTCGGACGGCTGTATCAATAAAGTCACCGACGGAATGGTGGAAATCGGTTTTGACTGTGTCCATCCATGGCAAGAGAGCGCAGGAATGTCATACGATACGTATCTCGCAAAGTATCATGACAAATTTGCGATTCTCGGCGGTGTTTGCGTCCAATCGGCAATCGGTATCCTGCCCCGTGAGCAATTGGAAAAGGAAATTCGCCGCGTCTTTGGAAAACTAAAAGGAAAACGCTGGATTTGCTGCACTACCCATTTTGTGCAGAATCATTGTTCCATAGAGGACCTTACGTTTGCCTATGATTTGATTTATCACTTGGCGAGAGAATAAGGAAGGTGGTCTGTATGACGAATCGAGAACGGGCAATGAATATCCTTCATTATAAGGATGTTGACCGTATGCCTGCCGTTCATTTTGGCTATTGGAACGAGCTCTTATGGGAATGGGTGGAGCAGGGAAAAATCCCCCGTCACATTGCCGAGGGCTGGTGGGATGGCAGCGAAGCGGAGCGGGAATTGGATCGGCTGATCGGTTGGGATTTCAACTGGTACAGAACGGTTGGCTCCAATAACTCTCTGCGTCCCAGATTTGAGCATAAGGTGTTGGAGATTCTCCCCGACGGCACGCGCCGCGTCCAAAATGGAGATGGTCTGATCGAGCGAGTCAAGCCGGGAAGGGTGTCGATTCCTTCGGAGGATGATTATCTGCTCAAGGACCGAGAGGCGTTTGAAACACTCTACCGCCCCAAAATGCAGTTTGCTATGGATCGGGTGAATCTGGACTATTACAGACACTTCAATGAAACTCGCCCGAAGGATATCCCCGTGGGACTTCATTTGGGCAGTGTGCTGGGCGATATCCGCAATATGACCTCGGTAGTGGGCATGAGTTATCTTCTCTACGATGAGGACGAGGAGCTTTTTGCCGATATTGTGGACACTTATGCGGAACTCCAGTACCAATGCGCTAAGGCGATTCTGGAAACGGGCGCCAAATTTGATTTTGCCCATTATTGGGAAGATATCTGCTTCAAAAACGGCCCGTTGATTGCCCCCGCCATTTTTGAGGAATTGTGCGCCAAGCATTATAAAAAACGCAACGATCTCTGTCATCAATACGGAATCGACATCATTTCTTTGGATTGTGACGGTGTCACCGATAGATTGCTCCCCGTATGGTTTGAAAACGGTGTAAATACCATGTTCCCCATTGAAGTGGGCGTATGGGGCGATCAATTTGAACCGGCAAGAAAGAAATACGGCAAAGAAATGTTGGGTGTGGGCGGTATGAATAAGATTGCCCTGCGAGAAGACAAGACCGCGGTGAATCGCGAGATCGAGCGGATGCGAAGACTCGCAGAACTGGGCGGATTTATTCCATGTCCCGACCATCGTTTGATGCCCGGCACGAAATTCGAGCTGGTGCAATATTACGCAGAAGAAATCAAAAAAAATTTTTGAAAACATAGAATGAAAATGATATAAGGAGAACATTATGAGCATTCTCGTTGAGATTTCCCAGACTCTTCAGAAGGGAAGAGCAAAAATTGTAAAAGAATTGGTACAGAAGGCGGTTGACGAAGGCATTCCTGCGGAAACCATTCTGAACGAAGGACTTCTTGCAGGCATGAACGTGATTGGCGAAAAGTTTAAGAACAATGAGGTTTACGTACCCGAGGTTCTGGTTTCTGCACGCGCGATGAACATGGGTGCGGCGATCCTGAAGCCCCTGCTGGTAGCAGAGGGTGTAAAGTCCACCGGTAAGGTGTGCATCGGTACCGTTCAGGGCGACCTTCACGATATCGGTAAAAATCTGGTAAAGATGATGATGGAGAGCAAGGGCTTGGAGGTTATTGATCTGGGCACGGATGTTGCTCCTGAAACCTATGTGAAGACTGCAATTGAACAGAACTGTCAGGTCATCTGCTGTTCCGCCCTGCTGACTACCACTATGGGCGTAATGGCGGACGTGGTAAAGGCGGCTGAAGACGCAGGTATTCGTGATAAGGTGAAGATCATGATCGGTGGCGCACCTGTGACTCAGGATTACTGCGATAAGATCGGTGCAGACGCATACACCTCCGATGCAACTACTGCCGCAGAGGTTGCTGTTGGTTTTTGTAATAATTAATTTCTTGGAGGAACTTTTTGAAAAAAGTTCCTCCAAACCTCCTCAAAAACTTTATAAGAACGCCGCAAATACTTGCGGCGCAGGATTTATATAGGTGCTACTATGAAACGAAACATGAAACAATGGCTGGATGAGCTTCGTACTTCTTCCACCAAAAAGGCGCTTCCCATTCTCTCTTTCCCTGCAGTGCAGCTCATGGGAATCAGCGTGAAAGATCTGATTTCCGACAGCGATCTGCAGGCACGTGCCATGAAATTGGTAGCAGAGCATACCGACTCTGCGGCGGCAGTGAGCTTGATGGATCTGTCTGTGGAAGCAGAATGCTTCGGTGCCAAGATCCATGTATCCGACAGCGAGGTGCCCACCGTGGTGGATCGACTGATTCACGACGAGGATGAGGCAGATGCGCTGGAAGTTCCTGCATTTGGCAGCGCACGAAGCGGATTGTATGTGGAATCTCTGAAAAAATCCTTGGAACTGATCACCGACCGCCCCGTTTTGGCAGGCATGATCGGTCCCTTCTCCCTTGCCGCACGTCTCTTGGACGTGACCGAGATCATGATGGATTGCTATGATGAGCCCGATATGGTGCATACCGTGTTGGAAAAGGCAACTGCCTTCCTCATCGAATACGCCAAAGCCTACAAGGCGGTAGGTGCAAACGGCATTATGATGGCGGAGCCGGTTGCGGGAATGCTTTCCCCCATGCTGGAGGAGGAGTTCTCTGCGCCTTACGTGAAGCAGATCGTGGATGCTGTGCAGGATGACGAATTTGTTGTGATTTATCACAACTGCGGAGACAATGTAGTTCGCATGATCGATTCCATTCTCACCACAGGTGCCATGGCATATCATTTCGGCAATTCCATCGATATGGCGGATATGCTCCCCCATATTCCCGCAGATACCATTGCCATGGGCAATGTGGATCCCGCAGGACTGTTTATTAACGGTACCCCTGAATCGATCAAAGCCGCAACCCTTGCGGTCATGGAAAAGTGCTGTTCGTATCCCAATTTCCTGATCTCTTCGGGATGCGATATTCCTCCTTCCGCAAGCTGGGAGAATATCAACGCGTTCTTCGGTGCGGTAAAGGAATTTTATGAAGGATAACGCCCCTGTATTGGAAAAAATGATCCGCATCGCTTTGGATCACGGTGCATACAAGGCGGCGGTGATTTCGGCAGATCAGGTGGAAACCGATGGGTCTTTTCGCGATCTGTGCAAATCCAATGCCTGCGGAAAATACGGCAGATGTTGGATGTGTCCCCCGGATATTGGGGAGATCGAGCCGCTGATGGCGAAACTTCGGGAGTATGAGTATGCGCTGGTGTACCAAACGGTAGGGGAACTGGAAGACAGCTACGATATCGAAGGGATGGGTGTTGCCGCCCAGCGACACAATTCCCTTGCCGATCAACTGGTGGAAGCGTATAAAGATCTGCCCATGACAGAACGACTGTATCTGTCTGCAGGCGGATGTCATCTGTGCGAGAAGTGTGCAAGAATTGAGAATCAGCCTTGCCGTTTTCCTGACCGTGCCATTCCTCCTTTAGAGGGATATGGTGTGAATGTTTCTCGCTTGGCGGCGGTGTCGGGAATGAAGTACATTAACGGGCAAAATACCGTTACTTATTTTGGTGCGGTCTTCTTTCGGCTGTGATGCCAAATGATGAAAAGAGGAGATTTCTATGGCAAAGGTTCGGTTTAACGGGACGATCTATACAGTAGCCGAAGGCAGTCGCATTTCGGATCTTCCTCCCTATGAGGAGCGAGCCGCGCTCCCTTGCGGTGGACATGGGCTGTGCGGTAAATGTAAAGTCCGTGCGGAGGGAAACCTTTCCCCTCTTTCTCCAAGCGAACAAGAGAATTTGTCGGCAGAGGAAGTGCAGGCGGGAATTCGACTTGCTTGCTGTACACAGATTTGGGGAGATTGTCAAGTGGAATGGGCAGAACACAAGACGAGCCATTCGGTGCAGACCGAAGGCGATCTGCCTGAAATTCCCCTCACTCCTCGATTTGATCGGTATGGCTTTGCCATCGATATCGGTACGACTACTCTGGCGGCACGGCTGTACGATGCCCAAGGAAAACTCCGAGCACAAGCATCGGGGATGAATCCCCAGGCAAGATGGGGCGCAGATGTAATTTCTCGCATCGAAGCCGCTCTATCGGGAGAGGGCGCGATGCTTGCCCGGGTTACCCGCAACGCGGTAGATGAACTGATCACTTCCCTTGCTGCAGAGGCAAACATTGAAGCAAGCGAGATTGACGGCGGCGTGATTACCGGTAACACCGTTATGTTGCATTTGCTTACCGAAACCTCGGTGGAGCCCCTTTCTCATGCGCCTTTTGCGGCAGAGCGGTTGTTTGGAGAATGCTTGAATGCGGAGCAGTTATCACTTTCATCTCTTGCGCCTACTACCAAGATCTATCTTCCCCCTTGCATGGAGGCGTTTGTGGGAGCTGATATCACCACAGCGTTGTTGGCAAGCGAAATTTGCGGCAAATCTGACAGCCGATTGCTGGTAGATATCGGTACCAACGGTGAAATGGCGTTGTGGCACAACGGAACCCTCTATTGTTGCTCTACCGCCGCAGGTCCTGCCTTTGAAGGAGCAGGTATCTCCATGGGAATGAGTGGTCAGACCGGTGCAATCCATAAGGTGCAGATCGTCAACGGCGGATTGTTTGCCCAGGTGATTGGAGATACTGCACCCAAGGGAATCTGCGGAAGCGGTGTCATCGATGCCGTGGCGTGTCTGCTGGATCTGGAATGGATGGACGAAACCGGTTATTTAGACGATGATCCTACAATCATCGCATCACCGGTTACCTTTACCCAAAACGATGTGCGGGCGGTGCAACTTGCCAAATCGGCAATTCACGCAGGCATCCGCACATTGTTGCATACCTCCGAGCTGCACATAGACCGCTTGTCTGAGCTGGTGATTGCAGGCGGATTTGGCAGTTATCTGTCGATTGCCTCGGCGATCCGTATCGGATTGATCCCCCATGAGTTGATGGGACGCATCCGCGTGATCGGCAACGGCGCACTCAGCGGAGCTGTGATGCTGCTCCTCTCCCGTGATCTGGAAAACAAGGCGACACAGTTGGCGCAAAGTGCCCGTGTGGTTACGCTGTCGGCGAATCCCGTATTTGCCGATCTGTATATGGAAGGAATGCTGTTTGAAAATTGAGCATCGAT
Source organism: Eubacteriales bacterium (assembly GCA_045645175.1). Taxonomy (GTDB): domain Bacteria; phylum Bacillota; class Clostridia; order Oscillospirales; family CAG-272; genus CAKSQF01. The sequence continues at coordinate 8,367 of JAZRIH010000017.1, forward strand.
CCCCTTGTCCATTGTGCGGGCTCGCTATACCAAAATTGAAATGAGAAATTTGTATGAACAGTAGTTTGATGGGGCAGAGAATTCGTGTCCTTAGAAAAAAGAAGGGAATTACTCAGGACGAACTGGCAAAGATGCTGGACGTGACCCCTCAAGCGGTATCCAAGTGGGAGAGAGGGTTGTCCTTTCCCGAAATTCCACTGCTTCCCCTGTTGGCAGATCAATTGGATTGCAATATTGATGTTCTGTTGAGAGAGGAGGAGTCTGTGGTAGACGAGACACTGGCTCCCGTACAGCAGACGGGCGATCCTCGTGAGTTGCAATGTTTGTACTTGCAGGCGCTTTGTAAGGCGTGTACTATGGAAGGCAATGTGGAGTTTGAACTCGGCCGATATGAGAGTGCGCTGATGGCGTATACCCGTGGTCTGCGCGGACTAGAATCCTTTCTTACCCCCGGCGAAGAAGGCTTGGCAGCTTATCCTTGGTTGGAGCTCATTCCCCTTCATTGGCAACTGTATCTATATAGGGCTGTTTGCTATGAGCATCTTATGCGCAGGGATGATTGCAAGAGGGAAGTAGAACTGGCAAAGGCAATCGAGGTTCTTGCAGGAGAATTATGTGGCAATAGTGATGGACAGGAAACATCATTCTATCAAAATATGATGGAACTGGGCTTGTCCACGGATATTTTTTGAATCCATAAATTGAAAACATCCCCCTTCACGGCGGCTTAGCTGTGAGGGGGGATGTTTTTTTGCAGCGAATTGAAAATGGGATAAGCGAGCGTTCAGGAGGGGAGGAGCGCATCTTCTACAACAGCTGTTAAATGAACCGGATCCAGTTCTAAGTGATTGCAGAGCTTCACCAATTCTTCTGCTTGGCTGAGTCGTGTAAAAAGATCGGGCAGAGAAATAATGGGCGCAGTTACACCGTCTTCGTACACCTCAATGCCGTAAACCGGAACGATAGTTCCATCATCGTCAGTGCGGGTGTCGGTGCGCAGATGGTATTGATACTTGGCAGTTGAAATGCATTCCATGTTTTTCTCTCCAGGATAAACAATAATTCCCAAATATGGTAAAAATAGTATATCACAAAAAGGCTGGAATGTCAATAGGGAATGGAAAATTTAACCAATGAAATTTCGGACAATCAGCAAATCGGCAAATTGAAAATCGGAGGTTTGGTATGAATTAGATGAAAACGGTAGAAAGCGTTCCTTGAAATCGACTGCTGTTGAAATAAACCGCGACGAAAAAGAATCGAATGAAATTTGGTAATTGCAGGTAAATGCTTCCATAAAAAAATACAAAATTTTCTGAAAAGTACTTGACAAATCAAATTATTTCGTGTATACTTGCATTGGTTAGTTTAGGCTAACTGAATCTTTTGGACTATTGGTTAGTTGAAACTAATTGCTTGAGAACTCATCAGGAGGTCGCGATGTTTACTTTAAAAGATGCCAAAATCGGCTCTACCGTCAAGGTGGTCAAGCTCCATGGCGAAGGCGCTATCAAGCGCAGAATTATGGACATGGGGATTACCAAGGGCGTAGAGATTTACGTTCGTAAAGTGGCGCCGTTGGGCGATCCCATTGAGGTGTTTGTGAGGGGCTATGAATTGTCTCTGCGCAAAGCCGATGCCGAAATGGTAGAAGTGATCTGATTTAATCAATTAACGATAGAACTATTTGCGGAATTGGGTTAGTGTCGACTAATGCAGTAGCCGCTAATCGTACAGTAGAGGTACATATATGGAACTTAGAATCGCACTTGCGGGAAATCCCAATTGTGGCAAAACAACTATGTTCAACGCTCTCACCGGCTCCAACCAATATGTTGGCAACTGGCCGGGCGTGACCGTAGAAAAAAAGGAAGGCAAATTAAAGAAAAATCCCGATGTAATCTTCACCGATCTGCCGGGCATTTACTCTCTTGCCCCCTATACCCCCGAAGAGATCGTTGCCAGAGACTATCTCATGGGTGAGCGTCCCGATGCCATTATCAATATCGTAGACGGCACCAATCTGGAGCGCAATCTGTATCTGACTACTCAGCTCATTGAACTGGGCATCCCCGTGGTCATTGCCATCAATATGATGGATATCGTTCGCAGAAACGGCGACAGAATCGATATCAACGAATTGTCCCGTCAGCTTCACTGCCCCGTGATCGAGATCTCCGCTCTGAAAGGGGACGGCATCATGGAAGCGGCAGATGCCGCAATCAAGGCGGCGAAGGGACATCATCCCAGCCTGCTCTACACCTTTTCGGGCTCGGTGGAGCACGCTTTGGCGCATATCGAGGAAGCGACCGTCCATCATCTGCCCGATGAACGACAGAGATGGTATGCAGTCAAGATCTTCGAGCGGGATGAGAAGGTGCTTGCAGAGCTGAAGCTCAGCGAAAGGGTACGTGCCCACATCGAAAAGGATATCGCCAGAGTGGAAGCTGAAATGGATGATGACGCTGAGGCGATCATCATCAACGAGCGGTATCTGTTCGTGGAGCGGATGCTGAAAACCTGTTATAAGAAAAAGCACATAGGCAGACTTACCGTGTCGGATAAGATCGACCATGTGGTAACCAACCGTATCCTTGCGCTCCCCATCTTTGCGGCGGTGATGTTCTTGGTGTATGCCATTGCAATGGGCGGGTTCGCCTTCTCTATCGGCAGTATCGGCACCAATTTTGCCAATGACGTCATCTTCGGTGAGTGGGTTCCCTCGTGGATGGACACCTTCATGGGGTGGCTCAACGTCAGCCCCGACAGTTGGGTGTACAGCCTTGTAGTAGACGGCATCGTGGGCGGTGTTGGCGCAGTATTGGGCTTTGTTCCTCAGATGGTAGTGCTCTTCTTACTGCTGGCGCTGTTGGAGGATTGCGGATATATGTCCCGTGTGGCATTTATCATGGACAGAATTTTCCGCAAGTTTGGTCTGTCCGGTAAATCCTTCATCCCTATGCTGGTGGCAACCGGTTGTAGTGTCCCCGGCATCATGACCTCCCGTACCATTGATCAGGAACGGGATCGCCGCATGACCATTATTACCACCAGCTTCATTCCTTGCGGTGCAAAAATGCCCATCGTAGGTCTGTTTGCAGGCGCAGTGTTTGGCAACTCCCCTTGGGTAGCCACCTCTGCATTCTTCATCGGTGTAGGCGCGGTAATCGTATCGGGCATCATTCTGAAAAAGTTCAAAGCCTTCGCAGGCGATCCCGCTCCGTTCGTTATGGAGCTCCCCCCCTACCATGCTCCCAATATGCCCAACGTGCTCCGCACTACTTGGGAGCGCGGTTGGTCCTTTATCAAGCGTGCAGGTACTGTAATCCTGCTGTCTACCATCGTTCTGTGGTTCTTGCAGGGCTACGGATTTGAAAACGGCAGCTTCGGCGCGGTGGAAAGCAACAACCATTCGCTTCTCGCCCTCATCGGCGGAAGCATTGCGTGGATCTTCTATCCCATCGGCTGGATGGGCGACATGGCATGGAAGGCGACGGTGGCAACCTTCACCGGTTTGATTGCCAAGGAAGAGATCGTCATGACCTTCGGTACTCTCTATCAGTACGCAGGCGAGCTGTCTGATTCGGGCAACGAGATCTGGACCCTGATCGGTAAAGATTTCGGTGCAGTACGGGCGTATAGCTTTATGATCTTCAATCTGTTGTGCGCGCCTTGCTTTGCGGCAATAGGTGCTATTCGAAGAGAGATGAACAACTGGAAGTGGACAGCGTTTACCCTCACCTATATGTGCGGATTTGCCTACATCATTTCCATGATCGTCTATCAGCTTATCGGTTTGTGGACGGGCGAGGCGACCTTTGGCGTGCTCACCGTTGTGGCGATCCTTGCGCTTGCGGTTCTGTTCTTCTTGTTGTTCAGACCCAATCCCTACGAAGACGGCAAGAAGAAAAAATAAAACTAATCTATCATAGAAAAGGAGGATTTTCATGGAATGGATCATTGCTAACTGGGGCAGTATCCTTGTCATCGCTATGATCGCGCTGATCGTCGGTGCGGTGATTTACAGTATGCTTCGGGAGAAGAAGAAAGGGAAGTCCTCTTGCTCGTGCGGATGCGGCGGCTGTGCTTACAGCGCATCCTGCCCCACGGCACAAAGGCAGAATCCCCAAAATTGAATCAAGCAACCATCGGGAGAGGCAACTCTCCCGATTGCTTGTGTAGCGGTTTGGTCAATATATTAGAAAAATTTTGAAAAATTTCAAATCATGTGTCCGAAACAGGATTCTTCATACGCTTTAATGAGTGAGATCTCAAGGAGGTGAGAAAATGTCGAATATCAAACAAGCGCTGATTGACAAACGGGCGGACAAAGCTCTGCGTGAACTGGCGAAGGGCAACATGGACGGTCTGTCGGAACTGTACGATCTGTACAGCAGGCTGATTCTGTCGGTGGCGTATACTATCGTGAACAATTACACGGATGCTGAGGACGTGTTACAGGACGTGATGATCTTACTCTGCCGATATGCTCCAAGCTATAAGGCAGACACTAGTCCCCGTGCCTATGTAATGGCAATCACCCGTCACCGTGCCATTGATTTAATTCGCAAACGGAAAAACGATCTGTCTACCGATGAAATTGGTGATGTTCCTTATCGCGATGGGGAACTGGCGGCGGTGGAGGTGCTGGATCTTCTCTCGGGACTGTCCGAGGAAGAGAAGCAAATCGTCATCTTGCATTTGTATGCGGGACTTTCTCACCGCCAGGTAGCAGAAATAGTAGAGCTTACACCATCTGCCACCGAGAAAAAATATCAGCGTGCGCTGGCAAAACTGAAAAAACAGTATGAATCCTGAAAGGAGGACTAAAAAATGAAAAAGAAGATTGAAAAGAAATTGCAAATGCTGGATACACTTCCTGCCCCCGATAAGAACAAGATCCTGTCGGCTTGTCCCATCGTTCCGGCTGCACAGAAAACCACTCCCGTAAGACGTCGATTTGGCACTCGCCATTTGGTTGCACTCTCTATGGCGGCACTGCTGGCGATTGGCGGCGGTGTTGGCGTTGCGGCGGCAGAAGCCAAGGCGTACAACGAAGCAATTGATTTCTTCCAGCAGTACAATCTCTCTGCTGAGGGATTTACCCGCAGTGAAGTGAAGAAGATTTACAAGGATATCGTTACCGAGAGCTTCACTTACGAAAAGACCGAAGAAGCGCTGGCAAGCGGTCTGGAAGGCTACGAGATTCAGGCACAACCTCTGGATTCCGAAGGTCTGAAGCGTGTGTGGCTGGTGGGATATTGGTTGGGTGCTAACCAATACCATATCCCCATGACCGATCAGTACGAGTACACTTTGGTTCGCGAAGATTGGGAAGATCCGTACGAACTGCAGCAGATCAAGGACGGAAAAGTGCAGTGGACTGTCAAGCCCAGTGATATCGGTATTTCCGAGGTTGAAAAAATCGGTGAAAAAGCAGTGGTTGCAGGACATACGCCATGGGATCCTGAAATCAATCGAGAGTATACCATTCGATTGGGTTTGATCAACGAAGATTCTACCCAGGCTTGGGTGAAGCAGTATCAATGTCCTTATCCGGAACCCCAGATCGTAGATTTGCTGTGCGAAGATGATGAAATTATCCTGTTCGTAACGCAGTGGTCTACCTCCGTTTTCCCCAATGACACATATTGGGTTCTTACGGTAGATCTGGAAGGCAATCGAATCAACGAGGAAACTATTCAGTATTTCTACGGTTTCAATGGCTTTAGCGAGGCTGTTCGAGTAGGCGATAGCTATCTGATGAATTCGCGTGATCACGGGCTTGTGCGAACCAATGGCAATCAGATCGAAATGCTGAAAGAATTCGGCGATGATGATTGGGAATATCAATTCACCGGCATGGTGAAATTCAACGGTCTGGTTTACCTCACCGGCACCAAGATGCCCAGATATCACAACCGACCCGAAGGCAATGCGTACGATAACTTCGTCAAAGAGAATGCCAAAGACGGTAGCATCAGCGATGAAGCGGTCGAGGAATTCTATATGAACAATCACGCCGCGGTGCTGATGATCTGCGATCCCAAAACCGGTGAGCCCCAGAGCTTCTACACCATTCCCGGTGCATCGGGCGGTAATCTGTATGTGGACGGCGACAGACTGAATTGGGAAGTGAATCGTTACTCTGAAATCGAGAGCATTTATATGGAGAATTATTATCTTACCAGCATGATTTTAGCTGAAATTTCCGCCGATAAATGGCAGTATGTGTTCACTCCCTACGGTCAGCTCGTAGGTGAAAAGGACACCGGAGCATCGATAAAATTCGAAGGATAAACCAATTAAACCAGAGGCGAAAGCCTCTGGTTTTTTTATTGACCGAATTGTTTCAATAGGGTATAATACGATCGGGAGAACACTCTCCCGAATTTTTTTGAAAAAATTTTTCCAACCGTGTCCGAATTTGGGGCACTCATTTGTATTAATAGGTGAGATCTCAAGGAGGTGAGAAAGTGTTCAACATCAAGCAAGCACTCATTGACAAGCAAGCGGATCATGCTCTGCGCGACCTGTCGCGGGGGGACATGAACGGGTTGTCGGTGATCTACGATTTGTACGGACGGTTGATTCTATCGGTAGCCTACACCATCGTCGGCAATTTCACGGATGCTGAGGACGTGTTGCAGGACGTGATGCTTCTACTGGCAAGATACGCTAAGTTATACAAACCGGGAAACAGTCCCCGTGCCTATGTAATGACCATTACCCGTCACCATGCCATCAATCTGATCAATAAGCGAAAAAACAATCTGTCTACCGATGAGATCGGAGATATTCCCAACCATGACGGGAAGCTTGCGTCGGTGGAGGTGCAGGATCTTCTTGCCCATCTTACCGAGGAAGAGCGGCAGATCGTCACTCTTCACGTGTACGCAGGACTTTCTCACAGGCAGGTGGCAGAGATGCTGGAGCTGACTACATCCGCTACTGAGAAAAAGTATCAGCGTGCGCTGAAAAAACTGAAAAAGCATTATGAGTCCTGAAAGGAGGAACAATTATGAAAAAGAAGATCGACAAAATTTTACACCAAATGGACAGCTATCCGATGCCCGATAAAGCGAAAATTCTCGCCGCATCTCCCGAAGTGCCTGCGGATACTCAGGAGATCTGTACGAGAATCGCTCCCGCGAGACGTCGGTTGGGTCTTGCAAAAGTGACGGCATTGGCAATGGCGGCACTGCTTGCCGTGGGCGGAGGATTGACCGTAGCGGCGGCAGAAGCTAAGGCATACAACGAAGCCATCGACTTCTTCCAGCAGTACAATCTCTCTGCGGAGGGATTCACCCGCAGTGAAGTGAAAAAGATTTACAAGGATATCGTATCCGAGAGCTTCACCTACGAAAAGACTGAGGAAGCGCTGGCAAGTGGTCTGGAAGGCTACGAGATTCAGGC
>JAZRIH010000018.1:0-3772 GCA_045645175.1 Eubacteriales bacterium
GGGAATTGCACATCGCCTTTGCGAAGGTAAAAACATTGCTCTGGTTTTCGAAAAGTCCAGCACCAGAACCCGTTGTGCTTTTGAAGTAGCAGGCGCTGACCTTGGTATGCATCCCGTATATTTGGAGCCCTCCGGCTCCCAGATGGGCAAGAAGGAGAGCATTGCCGATACTGCTCGCGTGCTCGGCAGAATGTTCGACGGTATTGAATACCGCGGCTTCGGTCAGGAAATCGTTGAGGAACTTGCTCACTACGCAGGCGTTCCCGTTTGGAACGGTCTTACCAATGAGTTCCATCCCACTCAGATCCTCGCAGATTTTCTCACCATTCGCGAGTATTTCGGCGATTTGAAGGGCAAGAAGCTTGTGTATATGGGTGATGCCCGTTATAATATGGGTAACTCTTTGATGATCGGCTGTGCAAAAATGGGTATGCACTTCGTTGCTTGTGCGCCCGCTAGATATTTCCCCGCCGAGGAGCTTCGCAATCAGGCGGCAGAGATCGCCGCAGAAACCGGCGCCGTTTTGGAATTTATCGAAGATCCTATGACCGCAACCCGTGGCGCGCATGTAATCTATACCGACGTTTGGGTTTCCATGGGTGAGCCCGATGACGTATGGCAGGAGAGAATTCGTGAACTGACTCCTTACCGAGTTACCGCTCAGTTGATGGAAAATGCCGGAGACCAGTGCAAATTTATGCACTGCCTGCCCGCTTTCCACGATCTTAAAACGACCATCGGCAAGCAAATTTATGAAAAGTTTGGCATTGATTGTATGGAAGTTTCTGATGAGGTGTTCGAAAGCACGGCTTCGATTGTCTTTGATGAAGCAGAAAACAGAATGCACACCATTAAAGCGGTGATGGCTGCTACCTTGGCCGATCCCGCGCTTCTCTAAATATTTAATCTATCTTTGGAGGAACTAAAATGAAAAAAGGAATTGGAACGAAATGTGTTCAGGGCGGTTACCGTCCCGGTAACGGCGAGCCCAGACAAATCCCGATTATTCAAAGCACGACTTTTAAATATGCAACCGGCGAGGCAATGGGCAAGCTCTTTGATCTTGAAGCAAGCGGATATTTTTATTCCAGACTTCAGAATCCCACTTGTGATACCGTTGCCGCAAAGATTTGCGAAATGGAAGGCGGTACTGCCGCAATGCTGACCTCTTCCGGTCAGGCTGCAAACTTCCTTGCAATTTTTAATATCTGCAGCTGTGGCGACCACTTCGTATCACTTGCTTCCATCTACGGCGGTACCTTTAATCTCTTCTCCGTAACTTTGAAGAGAATGGGCATCGACGTAACCTTCGTTACTCCTGATTCTACCGATGAGGAGATCGAAGCTGCTTTCCGTCCCGAAACGAAAGCACTTTTTGGCGAAACGATTGCAAATCCCGCTTTGAATGTGTTGGATATCGAGCGCTTTGCAAAGCTTGCACATCGCAAGGGCGTTCCGCTGATCATCGATAACACGTTCCCCACGCCTGCAAACTGCAGACCGATCGAATGGGGCGCTGATATCGTAACCCATTCCACTACTAAGTACATGGACGGTCACGGAAGCTGCGTAGGTGGTGCGATCATCGATTCCGGTAAGTTTGATTGGACCAAGTATCCCGACAAATTCCCCGGACTTTGCACGCCTGACCATAGCTATCACGGCATTACCTATACCGAGCGCTTCGGTATTGAGGGCGCTTATATCACCAAGGCTACCGCACAGCTGATGCGCGACCTTGGCGTTACTCCCGCACCTATGAGCGCTTATATTTTGAATCTTGGTCTGGAAAGCCTCCATGTTAGAATGAAGCGTCATTGCGAAAACGCTCTTGCAGTTGCAAAGTTTTTGGAAGCGCACGAAAAGATCACCTGGGTTACTTATCCCGGTCTTGAAAGTGCTGACAATTACGAGCTTGTACAGAAGTATTTCCCCAATGGTACTTGTGGCGTTATCAGCTTTGGTGTTAAGGGGGGAAGAGATGCCGCTGCAGCATTTATGTCCAAGCTTGAAATGATCGCTATCGAAACCCACGTTGCTGACGCTCGTTCTTGCTGTCTGCATCCCGCTACTACGACCCACCGTCAGCTTAGCGACGAGGAACTTGTTGCTTGCGGCGTTGGACCCGATCTGGTTCGTCTCTCCGTTGGTCTTGAGGATGCGGATGACTTGATCGCTGATATCGAAAACGCGCTGAATAACATTTAAGGAGCATAATAAATGCCTATTAAGATTCCTAACGATCTTCCTGCAGTGCAAACTCTTGCGGAAGAAAACATCTTTGTTATGACGGAGACAAGAGCAATTACGCAGGACATCCGTCCTCTCCGTATTTTGCTTTTGAATTTGATGCCCAAAAAGATTGAAACTGAGACGCAGATTTCCAGAGTTTTGGGCAATTCTCCTTTGCAGATTGAACTTACGTTGATTCGTACGGCTACTTATCAATCTCAAAACACGGCGCAAGAGCATCTTTTGGCGTTTTATAAGACCTTTGACGATATTAAAGAAGAGAATTACGATGGTATGATCATTACCGGCGCACCTGTAGAGCTCAAAGAGTTTGAAGAGGTTGATTATTGGCCGGAGCTTTGCAGCATTATGGAGTGGAGCAAAACCCACGTTCACAGTGTTCTGCATATTTGCTGGGGTGCTCAGGCGGGATTGTACTATCATTACGGTATCAAGAAATACACGATGAACGAAAAGCTTTTCGGTGTATTCCCTCACAAGGCCGATTATCCCCATTCCATGCTTCTGCGCGGATTCGACAGCGTTTTCTATGTACCTCATTCCCGTTATACTATGGTGAAGAGGGAAGATATCGAAGCGGTTTCCGATCTCAAGGTTCTCGCTTCCTCCGAGCAGGCCGGAGTTCATATCGTTTCGAAGAATGGCGGCCGTCAGTTCTTCATTATGGGTCACGCGGAATACGATCCCTTGACGCTGGATGCTGAATATCGCAGAGATGCGGCCGCGGGCCTTGGAACTGCTCTTCCTGAGAATTATTACTTGAATAATGATCCCGAGCAGGGCCCCGTTGTAAACTGGCGTGCTCACGGCAGCCTTCTGTTTATTAACTGGCTGAATTACTTTGTATATCAATCTACGCCTTACGATTTGAAATCTTTGAATTGATCAAAAAAACAGGAACGATTCGTTCCTGTTTTTTCTTCTTGCGTGCGCTTGTCATTTCTGTTATAATAATAGTTGTAAAGGAGGCGGTTGTTATGAGCGAAACGCAAGGAAAAACCTCTAAAAAGAAAATTACCGATATTCTTGGTTTATCTATAAAGATTATTTTGTTTGCAATTCTTGCTTTTTCATTGTGGCAGATTATTTCATATTTCAGTGAAGGTAAGGAGGAGGCGGATTTCAACGACGATCTGATCGATGCTGCGGTTTCCGAAGTCAAACCTGAAGAAATCTACGATTATTCCGAGGACGTGTTGCAATCGATCACTCCTTTTGAAGGGTACGACGCCGAAGAGTCAAACGTTTTGTTTTATCCCGATATAAAAATAGATTTTGATAAGATCAAAAAGCAGTATTCCCACGTGGTAGGATGGATTTATTCCCCCGGTACTCCCATAAATTATCCCGTGGTACAGGGGAAGGATAATGCGTATTACGTGGAACGTATGCCAAATGGTGTCGCAAATTCAGCGGGAAGCATTTTTATGGATTATCGGGACAGCAAGGAATTGATGGATTTTGCGACTGTTTTGTACGGCCATAATATGAAAAATAATTCTATGTTTGGCACCATTTT
>JAZRIH010000019.1:0-4470 GCA_045645175.1 Eubacteriales bacterium
CAGGAACAGAGAAAGAATCCTGCTGATCGTTTCGCTAATCTTCCCGCGAAGAAGGAAGAAAAGCCTGTGAAGAAGGATGAGAAGGCAGTTAAGGATAAGAAGGATCGTCCTCAGACCCTTCAGCGTAATGTTCAGACCTCTACTGACGTTACCACTACCGTATCTCACGACAGTTCCGGCGTAAGAGCAGGTACTCGTGTGGTAGATACTCGTTCGCAGAGCGTGGATCTGTCCAAGTATGACGAGCAACTGGATCGCTTTGCAGGAAATGGCAGAGATAACGGTTCCAAGGGCGGCGATTTTGATTCCAACCGTCAGAAGCTGAAGAAGCAGAATAATAATGCTGTTAAGGGTGGCAAGCCCGAAGGCGGCAAGATGAATAACAAGCAGCAGGGTAAGAATAAGAAGGAAGCGCCCAAGCCTGTGAAGCAGCCTGTAAGCATCACCGTTCCCGAGGAAATCTCGGTTGGTGAGCTGGCATCCCGTCTGAAGGTTACTGCTGCAGAGGTAATCAAGCGTCTGATGATGCTGGGTACCATGGCAAGCGTAAACCAGATCATTGACTACGATACCGCTGAATATGTAGCTACCGAACTGGGTGCAATCGTATCCAAGGAAGTAGTTGTTACCATCGAGGATAAGCTCTTTGACGATAGCGAGGATGCAGAAGAAAACCTCATCGAGCGTGCACCCGTTGTTTGTGTTATGGGTCACGTTGACCACGGTAAGACTTCCATTCTGGACTCTATCCGTCATGCAAACATTGCCGCAGGCGAAGCAGGCGGTATTACTCAGCACATCGGTGCATACCGTGTAAACATCGACGGCAAGGACATTACCTTCCTGGATACCCCCGGCCACGAAGCATTTACCGCAATGCGTGCAAGAGGTGCAATGGCAACCGATATTGCCATCCTGGTTGTTGCTGCAGACGACGGTATCATGCCTCAGACTATTGAAGCAATCAACCACGCTAAGGCAGCGAATATCGATATCATCGTTGCTATCAACAAGATGGATAAATTCGGCGCAGACCCCGAGCGCATCAAGCAGGAAATGACCCAGTACGGTCTGGTTCCCGAAGAATGGGGCGGCGACGCAATCTGCGTTCCCGTTTCCGCACTCACCGGTATGGGCATTCAGGATCTGCTGGAGAACGTTCTGCTGGTAGCAGAAGTCAAGGGTCTCCGTGCAAATCCCAACCGTCTTGCAAAGGGTATCGTTATCGAAGCACGTCTGGATAAGGGCAGAGGCCCCGTTGCAACCGTACTGGTACAGAACGGTACTCTGAAGACTGGCGACGTAGTAATCGCAGGTACTTCCGTAGGTCACGTTCGTGCTATGACCAACGATAAGGGCAAGACCCTCAAGACCGCAGGTCCTTCCGTTCCCGTAGAGATCATCGGTCTGTCCGAGGTTCCCGAGGCAGGCGACGAGTTTGCAGCAGTTCAGGATGAACGTATGGCTCGTGAACTGGTTGAACAGCGTAAGCAGGAAAGCAAGGAAGCTGAATTCCGTGCAAACGCTAAGGTATCTCTGGACGCACTCTTTGCACAGATCAATGACGGTGCGAAGGAACTGAAGATCATCGTTAAGGCAGACGTAGGCGGTTCCGCTGAAGCTGTTAAGGCATCTCTGGTGAAGCTGACCAACGAGGAAGTTAAGGTTAGCGTAATCCACTCCGCAGTAGGTGGTATCACCGAAGGCGACGTTATGCTGGCAGCTGCATCCAATGCAATCATTGTTGGCTTTAACGTACGTCCTGACCGTGGCGCACTGGATAGTGCAGAGCGTCAGAAGGTTGATATCCGCACCTACCGCATCATCTACGAGTGCATCGAAGAGATCGAGGCGGCAATGAAGGGTATGCTGGCTCCCAAGTTCAAGGAAAGCCTGCTGGGTCATGCAGAGGTTCGTCAGACTATCCGCGTTCCCAATGTTGGTACTATCGCAGGTTCTTATATCACCGACGGTAAGATCAACCGTAACGCACAGATTCGTGTAGTCCGTGACGGCATCGTGATCTTCGAGGATAAGATCTCCTCTCTCCGCCGTTTCAAGGATGACGTGAAGGAAGTTGCACAGGGCTACGAATGTGGCGTAGGTCTGGAACGCTTCAACGATATCAAGGAAGGCGACGTTCTGGAAGCCTTCGAAATGGTTCAGGTATAACTTCCCATTTTAATATAATCAATCGCTCCGAGTGCGGATATTTATATCTGCATTCGGAGCGATCTTTGTTCGGGGGATAGGACTTGACAAGGGGCGGCAAAATCGGTATAATAGATGTATGGCTATGTCCGATTCGTTTTAGTGATGGAAGGAACTCTATGAAATACCGATGGATTGACTATACATCCGCCCACGCACCGATTGTGGAATCATGGATCGACGAAATCGCGAAAAAATATACAGGTTGCGACGACGGTTGGGAAGACTACTTCAATTACTGGAAAAACGATAGTCAGACTCAAATGGGTGAAAACTTTTGGGGCAAAGTGATCTGTCGGGAGGATGTCCCAATCGCGGTTATTTCCGTAGGCTATCACGAAAATCGATTCACTGTTTCTGAGTTTATAGTCGCTCCGGAGCATCGCAACAAGGGCTATGGCTCTGACATTCTGATGGAGCTGTTAGCCGAAGGCGAGATAATCTTGGGCAGATCTATCGAATCTGCTTTCGCCGTGATCTTTCCCGACAATATCCCATCTCAAAAGGCCTTTGAAAAGGCTAGCTTTCGATTCGAATCTGCACATCCCGATGGGGATGCGTGGTATTATACCTATCAAGCATAAACAAAAATAGATAATTACCATTAAAGAGGTACCTATGAACAATGAATTTCTCCCCATTACCCGCGCGGAATGTGAAGCACGCGGATGGGATGCTCCCGATTTTGTCTATGTCAGCGGTGACGCATACGTAGACCATCCCAGCTTCGGCGTTTCTATTATTTCCCGTGTGTTGGAAAATGCGGGATTCCGTGTGGCGATTCTGTCTCAGCCTGATTATAAATCTTGCGACGATTTCAAGCGATTCGGTAAACCTCGTCTGGGCTTTCTCGTTACCAGCGGCAATATCGACTCTATGGTAGCGCACTATACCGTTTCTAAGAAAAAACGCAATTATGATTATTACAGCCCCGGTGGTAAAATGGGACTTCGTCCTGACCGTGCCGTGATCGTTTACAGTAATCGCATTCGAGAGGCTTATGGCGATGTACCGATTATCATCGGCGGTCTGGAAGCATCTTTGCGTCGTTTTGCTCACTATGACTATTGGGATAATAAAGTGCGCCGCTCGGTTTTGGTGGATTCGCGTGCGGATATTCTAACCTATGGCATGGGCGAAAATATTCTGCTTCGCATCGCCAAACTGTTGGATAAGGGAATCCCCGTCAAAAAGATTCATGATGTACGCGGTACCGTTTATCTGACTACGCCCGAAGATAAGATCCATTTTGAAGTCGAACAAGGCTTTGACTATAACGATCTGAAAACTGATAAAGAAACCTACGCTAAAGCATTTGCCATGCAGTATCGCAATCAGGACGCCATCAGCGGAAAAGCGATCACCGAGATGTATGATGGTAAGATGTTGGTGCAGAATCCTCCCATGCCTCCCCTCGAAAGGGAAGAGCTGGACCGTGTGTATGCGCTCCCCTATACCCGCCGCCCTCATCCTGTCTATGATAAAGACGGCGGCGTGCCCGGTATTACAGAGGTTGAATTTTCCCTTACCCATAACCGCGGTTGCTTTGGCGCATGTAATTTCTGCGCGCTGGCATTCCATCAGGGCAGAAGCGTGCGTTCTCGATCTATTGAAAGCGTAGTGAATGAAGCTAAACTCTTGACCACACTTCCGGGATTCAAGGGCTATATTCACGATGTGGGCGGCCCTACGGCGAATTTCCGCTATCCTGCCTGCGATAAACAAGTAGAACATGGCGTTTGTACCCACAGAAAATGTCTCGCTCCTACGCCTTGTAAACAGCTGAAGGTCGATCACAGCGAATACGTGGAACTGCTCAAACAGGTTGAGGCACTTCCTAAGGTAAAGAAGGTCTTTATCCGTTCGGGTATCCGATTCGACTATCTTGTTTATGACAAAGATGAAACCTTCTTCAAAAAGCTTGTGCATGATCATGTGAGCGGACAGCTGAAAGTTGCTCCCGAGCATTGCTGCAACAGTGTTCTTGGATATATGGGTAAACCCTCTATCGAGGTATATAATCGCTTCAAATCTCGCTATTTTGAACTTACGAAGAGCTTTGGTAAAGAACAGTATTTGGTGCCTTACCTGATGTCCAGCCATCCCGGCAGTACCATCAAAGATGCTATTGAACTGTCCCTTTATTTGAAGCGCAGCGGCTATGCCCCCGAGCAGGTGCAGGATTTCTATCCTACTCCCGGTACTGCTTCTACGGTTATGTTCTATACCGGTCTAGATCCCTTTACCATGAAAAAGGTA
>JAZRIH010000020.1:0-11023 GCA_045645175.1 Eubacteriales bacterium
CTACCATTCCTCCTTCCACCAGCGTGGTTACTCCTCCCACTACCATTCCTCCTTCCACCAGCGTGGTTACTCCTCCTGCTACCATTCCTCCTTCCACTAGTGTAGTTACTCCTCCTCCTCCCCCTCCTTCTACCAGTGACAGCATCAAACAAGAAGGCGAAACACTGGAAGAAATCCTGAAGCCCGCTCAAATTACCTTACTTCGCCCAATAGCTTCCGGAACATTGGTCAAATCCAATACTTCTGCCATCATTGATTATTCTCACACCGATGACGGATACATCATGGTCAAATACACTGCTACTACCAATGTTCGCTTAAAAGTGCAAATTACCGGTCCCACAACCACTTATACCTATAATATCGATCCCCAAGAATGGACTGTATTCCCTCTTTCTGACGGAAACGGCGATTATCGCTTGAAGATTCTGAAGAATGTAATTGACAACCGATATTCCACCGTTCTTTCCTTGAACTTTACTGTCAAATTGAAAGATGAATTTGCCCCCTTCTTGCGCCCCAATCAATACGTAAACTACGAAAATGCTACCGCTTCCATGAACAAAGCAGCTGAGCTGGTTCGCGGCAAAAACACTTTGTTGAAAAAGGTGGAAGCAATCTATACCTATGTAATCAACAATATTTCCTACGATTATGCCAAAGCCGCTACAGTTCAAAGCGACTATCTTCCTGTTCTGGATGAGGTTTTAGCCTCCAAGAAAGGCATTTGCTTTGACTATGCAGCCCTCATGACCGGTATGCTTCGCTCGCAGAATATCGCTTGTAAGCTTGTGGTTGGTTATGCGGACGGCGAATATCATGCATGGATCAATGTTTGGTCCCCTGATGAAGGCTGGATCAACGGCTCGATCTTCTTTGACGGCGTGGATTGGAAACTTATGGATCCCACCTACGCTGCCGGCGGCAGTTCTCCCACCGGAATTCAGTACACCTCGAAATACATTTATTGATTCAATATAGGAACCAGTACATATGCAATTAAATGAACTCCCCTATATCGCTTACGCAGACTTATTCAAGCAATTCGCCCTTCTGCTGAAATCGGGCGTCAGTTTGAATGATGCAATGCACATTCTTTCCACCGAAGAGCAAAATACCTCCTATCAATCTATGCTTCGCCAAATGGCAGAGCTGATGGATGACGGTGCCCCCTTCACCGAAGCGCTGGAAGCGGTTCATTGTTTTCCTTCCCATGCCATTGGATTGATCCGCGTAGCCGAACATGTTGGACGGACTGAGGAAACATTACTCTCCCTTTCTGAGTATTACGAAACACAGCATCGCATTACCAGAAGCTTACAGAACGCACTGATCTTTCCTGCGACCCTTATGTTGATGATGCTTGCTGTCATTGTGGTATTGATCAGCCGCGTGCTACCGGTGTTTGACGATGTTTATCAATCCTTAGGCGGCAGTCTGACCGGAATTACCGGCCGTTTATTAACCCTTGGAAATCATCTCAATGCCGCAATGCCCGCGATCGGTATTGTCATCGGATCTGCGCTCATTTTTGGCACCATGATTGCCCTCATTCCTCCCACTCGCAAATTTGCCAAACGGATCGGTCAGCTCATTTGGAGCGATCACGGCATCAACAAAAAACTCAATAATGCCCGTCTGGCACAGGCGTTGTCCATGGTATTGGCAAGCGGTCTTCCTATTGAAGAAGGCATGGATCTGGTAAAACAGCTTTTTGTCAGCACTCCATCCGTACTGCGTCGTTGCAACCGATGCACACAGATGCTGGAAAATGGAACCGATCTGGTCACCGCTCTTTGCAAAAACGGAATTCTTTCCGCATCCTCTTCTCAAATGCTTTCCATCGGTCTGCGCACCGGCAATGCCGATGAGGTCATGGAGCAAATTGCAGATAGAATGTGGAAGGATGCAGAAGAAGCCCTTGAACTTCGCGTATCCAAGATTGAATCGGCATTGGTTCTCACCACTTCCGTTATGGTTGGCGCTATTTTGATTGCGGTTATGCTTCCTCTGATCAATATCATGAACGCAATAGGTTAAAGTATGTTCCATAAGTATTACCCCAAATTGCTTCCCCTTATTTGGGCGTTGATTATCCTCTGCATATTGCTGTGTTTTTTAACAGCGCTCTCTAATTTGGATAACGGCCAAGCAATAGAAGAAAAAGTACGCTTAGAAGAAGCGCTTGCCCGTGCCGCTGTGGCTTGTTATGCCATAGAAGGTGCCTATCCGCCTACTCTGGAGTATCTGGTTGAAAACTATGATGTTCAAATCAATACAGAACGGTTTACTGTAAAATATGAACTCTATGCATCCAATCTGATGCCCGATATTACCGTATTGGACTATAAAAAATGAAAACACGCACGAACGAAAGCAGATTTGGGATCGTTTTGACCTTTATGCTGTTTACAGTTTTTGCTCTTTGCGTAATTACGGTATTGATCACCGGCGCCAAGATCTACAAAAGCTTTACCGACCGCGATCAAACCGCATATGATCACCGAACAGTATCCCAATATCTCACCACACGGATTCGGCAAAGCGATGCGCAAACGGCATATTTCATTGGAGATTTTTACGATCCGGTCTCCAAAACCGAAGGCGACACCTTCTACTTCTGCGAGTATTTTGGAGAGGAAACCTATTACACCCGTATCTATTGCCACAACGGGTACTTATACGAATTGTTTTCGATTTCCAACGAACCTTTTGATCCTATAGACGGTGAAAAAATATTGCCCGTAGGCAATCTGCATTTCACTGTAGCCGACCATATGGTCACTGTTGAAATTGAATATGCAGACGGCACGCAAGAAACACTTCACATCTATCTGCGCAGTCATGGGGAGGAAGCAAAATGAAACACAAAGTATTCCTCCCTTTGCTGGAGCAAATTATCATGATCGGCTTTTTTGCCATTGCAGCTGCGATCTGTTTACAAGGATTTGCCTTGTCCAACCGTATTTCGAAAGATCAATTTGTGAAAGATCAAGGAGTGCTTGCAGCGCAAAACACCGCAGAGACACTCAAAAGTACCTTCGGCGACCTGTATTCTGCTGCAGCCATTTTATCGGGTGAAGTTAGCGATCAATCCTTGGTTATTCTATACGATTCCCAGGGAAAACCTACGTTAGATGCAGAAGCCGAAGAATTCAGAGTGTTCGTTCAGATCACAGACAGTGCAGATGAATTGCTGGGCAGCGCGACTATTCAGATACTCTATCAAGATGAGGTTATTTATTCTCTCACCGTCGGATGGCAGAAGGAGTTAGCAAATGAAAACCAATAACCGTATTGCACCGCCCGTCGTTGGCGGCAGCTCCTTATTGATTATTTTTGCGGTTCTCTGCCTGACAGTCTTCACATTATTGACGCTGAGCACTGCGCAGGCTGATCGAAAACTGTCTGTAGTTGCAGCTGATGCTGTATCCGACTATTATAAAGCGGATTTGGAAGCAGAAACGATTTATTCCAAGCTCCGCGCAGGAACAGTCCCTGAAGGAGTAGAGATCATCGAAAACCGCTATTGCTATTCCTGTACCATTTCCCCCACACAAACATTAATGGTAGAAGTGTGCTGTGAAAACGGTACATGGAGCGTCCTGCGTTGGCAGAGTGTTACCGCAAATGCATAATTACCGAAAGGATAAGAACATATCATGGCAGATCTCCACAATTATCTTAACCGTGCAGTGAGCGATCAGGCATCTGATCTATTCATCGTTGCAGGTTGCCCGATCAGTGAAAAAGTCGAGGGACACATTCATCCCATGGAAAGCGAAAAGCTTCTGCCCCCCGATACCGAGCAACTCATCCGAAAGCTTTACACTCTTGCCAACCGATCCATGGATCGCTATCTCTCTACCGGAGATGATGATTTCTCTTTTGCAGTTCCCGGCTTATCCCGTTTCCGTGTCAATACCTACCGCCAACGCAATTCCCTTGCCGCTGTTGTCCGTATCGTTTCCTTTGATATTCCTGAGTGGAATAAGATCCACATTCCTTCTCAGGTAATGGATCTTTCCGAGATTACCCATGGCATGATTCTATTTACCGGAACAGCCGGAAGCGGTAAATCCACCACACAGGCGTGTATTATCGATCGTATCAATCAAACTCGCGATTGTCATATTATCACACTGGAAGATCCCATTGAATACCTGCACCGTAATCAGCGCAGTATCGTGAGCCAGAGAGAGATTTCCATCGATACAGTAGATTACCTCTCTGCCCTGCGTTCCTGCCTCAGACAAGCCCCTGACGTCATCCTGCTGGGGGAAATGCGTGACGCCGAAACGATTCGCACCGCAATTACTGCTGCAGAAACGGGACACACCATCATCGCAACTATGCACACCAAAGGCGCGGTCAATGCAATCGATCGTATTATCGACAGTTTCTCCGGATCCCATCAAGCGCAGATTCGCTTTCAGCTTGCGAATGTTCTGCATACAGTTGTATCCCAGCAAATGCTTCCCGACAAAGACGGCAATATGATTCCCGCTTTTGAATTGATGCAGATCAACAGCGCCATTCGGGGAATGATTCGCGAGAATAAGAATTATCAAATTGAAAATGCAATTTCCACAGGGCGTAACGAAGGAATGATTACTATGGATCAGTCCATTCTTCAGCTCTACAAGCAAGGATTGATTTCCAAAGAAACCGCTCTTAACTATGCCGATCATCCTGATCAGCTCCTGCGCCGTCTTATTTGATCAATTCATGCCTACATAACCAAAAAAGAACCGCCTGCGAAAATGCAGGCGGTTCTTTTACGTCCTCATACGAATAAAAAAACAAGGGGCTAATTACTTAGCCCCTTGTTTGGTTGTGTGTCTTATACGGTTCTCTTCTTACCGGATACTACGCCTGCTGCAAGGATGATTGCTACGATTGCTGCCATCGCTGCAGTGAACATCTTGTTGTCACCGGTCTTAGGAGGATTGAGCGGAGGAGGGTTATCAGGAATCTCTACCAAGTAGGTATTCGTGATTACGAAACCGTCAACCATATTACCTTCTACAGAGGAAATATAATCTTCAACTTCTACTTCGGATACAGTATAGACAATCTCTACACCGTTTTCATACTTCGCCAGATCGGTAAAGATCCAAGACCAGTTATCCTCAGCGGTAATTTCCTTGCTGTCGATCTTCACGCCGTTTGCGAACAGATCAACGATGATGCTGCCGGGACGAGAGTCGTCGCTGTTATCGTCGTCATCCCATACCTTATTCACAGAAACGTTGATAGTCTCAGGAGCGTAGGTGTTGGTTACGTTGAAGCCGTCGATAGTAGTGGTGTAGCCCTCTACTGCATCTTCGGTGATGGTGTAAACGATCAGAGCGCCGTTTTCATACTTAGGCAGGTTATTGAAGGAGAACTGCCAACCATTTTCTGCGGTTACAGTTACTTCTGCGATTTCGGTGCCGTTTGCCAGCAGGTTGATGGTGATGCTCTCGGGACGCTTGCCGTCCTGGTTGTTAGCGTCGTTCCAAATCTTGCCGCCGGATACGGTGGTCTGTTCAGGATTGTAGGTGTTGGTTACGTTGAAGCCGTTGATTTCGGTGGTGTAGCCCTCTACTGCGTCTTCGGTAATGGTGTAAACGATCAGCTTGCCGTTTTCGTACTTAGGCAGGTTGTTGAAGGAGAACTGCCAGCCGTTTTCTGCAGTTACCTTAACTTCCTTCACTTCTACGCCGTTTGCCAGCAGGTTGATGGTGATGCTGGTAGGACGCTTGCCATCCTGGTTGTTAGCATCGTTCCAAATCTTGCCGCCGGATACGGTGGTCTGCTCAGGATTGTAGGTGTTGGTTACGTTGAAGCCGTCGATGGTAGTGGTGTAGCCTGCTACTGCATCTTCGGTGATGGTGTAGTTGATCAGCTTGCCGTTTTCGTACTTAGGCAGGTTGTTGAAGGAATACTTCCATTCGCTTGCTGCGGTTACTTCTACGGATTTAACGAACTCACCGTCAGCGTACAGGTTGATGGTGATGCTGGTGGGACGCTTGCCATCCTGGTTGTTCGCATCGTTCCAAGTCTTGGTGCCGGATACGGTGGTCTGCTCGGGGGTGTGAGTGTTGGTTACATTGAAGCCATCTACTTTAGTTTCGTAACCTTCTACAGAAACTTCACCGATGGTATATTCAATTTCTACGCCTGCTTTGTTCTTAGGCAGGTTTTCGAAGGAGTACTTCCATTCGCTTGCTGCGGTTACTTCTACGGAGTCAACGAGCTCGCCGTCAGCGTACAACTTGATGGTGATGCTATCGGGACGGATACCATCCTGGTCATCGTTGTCATTCCAAGTCTTAGTGCCGGATACGTTAACCTTTTCAAATTCGTGAGTATTGGTTACAGTGTAGCCGTCGATAGAAGTGGTGTAGCCTTCGACTGCATCTTCGGTGATGGTGTAATTGATCTTTACGCCGTCTCTGTATTCACGGAGACCGGTGAAGGTGTACTTCCAACCATCTTCTTCGGTAACGATTGCAGTTGCGATTTCGGTTTCACCTTCCATCAGGCGGATGGTGATGCTATCGGGACGGATGCCGTCAGCGTCGTCGGCGTCATCCCAAATCTTGACAACGGGTACGTCGATACCCTTTACTTCGTAAGTTACGGAAGGTACAGGGAATTTCTGAGGTTCGCCATCCTTGCCCTGGCTATCCTTGGGATACAGGGTTGCGGACAGATTCGTGTCAACGGTGTAAGTACCGGGGATTTCGGACTTTTCAGTCAGTTCAAGCTTGTAGGTGAGAGATGCAGGAACTTCGAGAGATACATAATCGCCGAATGTCCAAATGAACTTTTCAGTGTCTTGGCCATTGCCGTAGTAGTAATCGAGGAAGAAGTCCTTCTCGCCTTCATAAGAGAACTTGTAGGATGCGGTAGCGCCTTCCTTGGTTTCGATCTTGGTGGTAGTGTAAGTCTTACCGCCGCGAATCATAGTGATAGTGGAGGGATCCTGAATGAATTCGAAGTTACCCTGGTCAGGTCTGTTGTAGCCAATGTAGTCTTCTACATAAGAGCCAACAGAACAGGTATAGAGAATTTTTTCCTTGATAGGATCAAAGAATGCCTTATCGGTAGCAGTGGAGTTGTTAACAGCTTCAAGGCCGTGACCTGCTTTGCGCGCCAGCATGTTCATAAAGCTGTGGCCAATATACTGCTGAGTCCAAGATACAGTCTTATCAACAACACCATTGGTATATGCAGGCTTCATCTGATTGTAAATGGGATAGAAGTTGATGCCCGCGCCAGTAATCTCGTCATCAATGAAGTTACTTGCTTCCCACATTGCGCGCTCATAAGAGATTGCATGCTTTGCGGAATCGAGAACTTTATCATATGTGGTGTTAAGACTACCAACCTTCACTCCGTAAGCAGATTCTTTGAATGCATCGGATGCGGTATAGATGTACATACCATAGGACTTATACAGGCCTTTGTTATTATTATGACTCGCGTCACTTTTCAAATTAGCCATATACCAATCATAGTAGGTATAGGAATAATCCGTAGTATCGCTGATTTTGTAAAGACCCTTATCGCCATTTGCCACATCGGCTGCTGCCCACTTTTCAATTTCTGCCCAATAAGCATCCCAGTCTCTGTAGTCATTATAGGTAGTAAATGCTTTAGGAATAGGATAGTTATTGGGGTTGTAGTTACGCGCCTGCATCCAAGCCTTGAAGCCAAAGAACAGCTTGTTATAATCCTTAGAATTATCAATGGCTACGGGAACAGTGGAGAAGATCTCATTGTTTTCGCCTACATTGAAGTTGTAGGTATGACCGGAGGATACCAGAACCAGATGCTGACGTTCAGGATGATCTGAAAGTTCAGATGCTGCGAACATGTTCTTTGCAATCTGCAAAGCGTTTTCCATGTTTTCGCCGCCGTATGCACCACTTGCTGCATCAATAGCTGCTCTCAAGTCGTCGCGGAAGTCAGATTCGAGCTTTTCCACGGTGTCATACTTAGTCAGCTCCATAACGGGCTTGTCGTCGTAAGAGAAGGGTACGAAGCCAAAGCTTACGGGTACACCTGCTGCAATGACATCTTCGAAAGTGGAATACAGGCTTTCAATCATTAGGTCAGATTCAACCTGATTTTTCTCCAAATACGCACCTGCGATGTAGATAATGTCTACACCCAGACTATCAAATTCGCCGGGCACAGAAAGCGTTACGTCCGTAAAATCACCTTTCAAAGGTGTTGCGGTCTTGTCGATGTGAGCGCCAACTGCCTTCACTGCATCTTCAACCGCATATGCTGCTGTAGTCATCATGCCCATCAGCATGGAGATTGCCAGCACCAGTGATAAAAACTTTTTAAAATTTCCTTTCATGTCTTTTCTCCTTATCTAACATTGAATAGAATTGGTTGGTTTGTGTCCCTCGGTGGGGTTCGTGACTATAGTATATAACACGCCGGTCACAAAATCGGTCACATTTTTGATTTTTAATAAAAAATATTTATTTTTTTATGACTCTTTTGAGGACAAGGCGCTGTCCATTAGTAAGAGCAGCTCCAGCACGCTTCTGAAGCGTTCCTCTTGCCTTCCTTCGTGCCAATATACTGATCCTTGCCAGCTTGCGTTTTGGCGGAAGAGGATTCTTAGTGAGAAAGTGGCAACCTTTCCTTGTCTCAATTCCTCCTGCGTCTTTTCTAAGAGGGGACGCTCCTCTGCAGGACGAAATGCCCGTCTGCATGAATAGGACTGAGGTTGATTCTTTTCACCCAGCGCCGTTTCCATACTTAATAACAGATCAATCGTGCTTCGAAACACACAACCATCATTGTAAGTCGAGTTGTAGATTCTACCGCACAGCTGTTTGCATTCATACTTATCTATACAAATGATCGTTGTTTCAAAAACTCCATCTTTATACATATGTGATCCTCCTTTGCATCAGGGTTCGGAGTATTAACTGTGTCTATATTATATATGCCTTCGGTTACAAAACCGGTCACATTTTGCCCGCAAAATATTTTTTTGAAAATTTTTAATATTTATTTTTCAAAGCAAAAAAAAAGAATGAGTTCGGTAAATACCGAACTCATTCTCGGGGATTTTAATTCACTTAATGCAATTGCTCCAAGTTGTGTAAATACACTCTCGGTTACGCATTTTTAGCCAATAAACAGTGTAACAACATCGGTGGTTACGGTGTTACCGAAGGAGTCGGTGATCACACAGTAAACCTGACGCATATCACAGTAGCTTGCCATAGAAACCGCATAAGTCTTGCTCTTGATGCTGGATGCAGCAAAGGATTTACCATTCTTGTTCTTGTAGAACCACTGGTAGGTCAGACCTTCGCCGGAAGCCTCTACGGTAACCTTTGCGGTGGTACCGCTCTTCGCAGTAACATCGGTAGGCTGAGAGAGAAGCTCCAGAGTCTTTGCAGGACGAGCGATGGTAACAGTCTCGGTGGTAACGGTGTTGCCATTTTCATCGGTTACTACACAGTAAAGCTCACGCATATGGCAGTATTCAGCCATAGTAACGGAGTAGGTCTTGCTCTTGATGCTGGATGCAGCAAATTCAGCGCCGCCCTTATTCTTATAGAACCACTGGTAGGTCAGACCTTCGCCCTGTGCACCTACGGTAACGGTAACCTTTTCGCCGATTGCTGCCACAACGCTCTGAGGCTGTGCGGTGATCGCCAGATCCAGTGCGGGACGAGCCATGGTAACAGTCTCGGTGGTAACGGTATTGCCATTCGCATCGGTTACTACACAGTATACTTCACGCATATGGCAGTATTCAGCCATAGTAACGGAGTAGGTCTTGCTCTTGATGCTGGATGCAGCAAATTCAGCACCGCCCTTGTTCTTGTAGAACCACTGGTAAGTCAGACCTTCGCCCTGTGCACCTACGGTAATGGTAACCTTTTCGCCGATTGCAGCCACAACACTCTGAGGCTGTGCGGTGATCGCCAGATCCAGTGCGGGACGGGTGATGGTAACAGTATCGGTGGTAACGGTGTTGCCGTTAGCATCGGTAATTACACAGTATACTTCACGCATATGGCAGTATTCAGCCATAGTCATCGCATAAGACTTGCCCTTGAAGCTGGAAGGAGCGAATTCCTTGCCACTCTTGTTCTTGTAGAACCACTGATAGGTCAGACCTTCGCCGGTAGCTTCTACGGTAATAGCGAACTTCTCGCCAATTGCCGCTTCAACACCCTGAGGCTGAGAGGTAATCACGATGGGCAGCTTGGGAGCAGGAGACATCATGATGGGACCCTTAGCAGGAGCTTTTTCAGTCTTAACCAGCTTGGAGGTGTCGATCTTGGTGAAATAATCGGTAGTCTCGAATACAGCAGCGGTGGAAGTCATGTTGCCATTCTCGTCACGAGGATAGTCGAACAGATTCTTTGCTGTGCCGCCGTTCAGGAAGTCCATGAAGCTGTCACCCAGCTGGATGGTGGAAGTACCCTTGTAACCTGCACCCAGCGTGATATATTCAGAACCGTTTCGATAGTTTGCGGACTCACTGGAGATAGCCTCACAGGTGTAGCCTGCCTTCACCATTTCCTGGTAAGCTTTATAAGCCTCATACTGTGCACGTTCATAGCCCAGAGCATTCTGAGGATTGGAGCCGGAGCCGATACCTGCGTGACCGGAGTTGGTCAGAGGATTCATGATCCAGCCGAATCTGCTGGAAGCCAGACCCAAAGCCTTTGCATCCTTATTATTAGCTGCATAGAAGGTGTTGAACCACTGAGGATCGTTTACATTATACGCATCAGTAAAACTGTAGGCGTACTTGTCGCCGTCTGCTTCAACCCACTTGCATACATCTGCCCAGTAAGCAGAGAAGTCGTTGTTGTAACGATCAGGGATCATGTACAGGGAGGTGTGACCGCCACGCTGAGACTGCCACAGGTAGTGACCCCAGTAGTAGTAAGTGTTACCCTTGAGAGCGATCTTGTTAACGATGGTGGTAGGAACGCCATCAGCATTGTCGTAGTTGTAGGTACGACCGGTAGCGATTACGTAG
>JAZRIH010000021.1:0-1852 GCA_045645175.1 Eubacteriales bacterium
ACCGCTTGGCCTCCGACTTGATCGTACCGCCGTCGCCTTTGTAAAGGTCATGGCTTGCGGCAGAACCCTTGGTAACGTCCTTTGTAGTCATGGAGATCTGCTTGGTGGGCACGAAGATCTGCAGCGTTTCCTCTTCGCCAAGCATCATGGAAACCATTGCATTCATACGCTCAAAAGGATTCTCATAATGATCAAGCGCGAAATTGATCATTTGATCATCTACAGCATACGCGATACTCATATAATACGGATTCTGATAAACCACGTACTTATCGTTTTCGTAATCATCCGAGTCAAACGCAGGCTCGCCGTAATATTTCTCCATATCCTGGTCGGTCATAATATACTTGATACCCAAGAGGGAATCCGCCACGGGCGTACCTCCCAGATATTTGGACCAGTGGGATTTGGAGGAATAGCCCATCATGCGCAGGAAGTATATTGTGTCCGCGTTCAAAGTAGAGGTCGAGTTGGAAAGACCGCGGATTTGCAGGGCAAAGTTATCGTTTGTCTTACGGTGGTAGGTCTTTTCCATACGATAAAAGGTGGTATCCTTTTCCTGCACGGTATTGATGATGGGTCTTACCGTGTCAAGATAATCGTTGTAGTAGGAGTACTTGGTAAAGGTGACGTCCTTATCAAGGTCATTCAGATCGCAAAGTCCGCTCAAGAATACCTCCACGCAAACAAAGAACACAAGCACACAAGAGATCAGTTCTTTGTTCTTGACACGCGGCAACAGGCAAACGAGAATGGTATACACAATCAGACATCCGATCGTAAGCCACACGGTTTGGAAGGTATGCACGTCAACGTAGGTGTTAATATCCTCCTTGATCATAGGCGCAAATTCCTGAAGCACCATCACGCCAAAGCCAATTGCGGCGGCAACGCCGATCATGGGCTTTCGGCTGACCGTGCGCATGTTGGTAAATGCTCTGTAAGCAAGCAGAATCATAAAGAAGCCCAGCATAAAGCTATAACGGTTATTGAGCCAGTTGGGCTTTTGGAATCCATGCCAGATCAGGTCGAGGGAGCTGGTTGCCATACTGAAGATCAGAATGGTGAACAGAACGACGTAAGCAACCTTTTCTGCGGACTTGAACTTCTTGTTAAAGAAGAACATGGGAATAAGCAACAGCGTAAGCGTACCGCAATATACGAAAGGCAGACCGGCAGGACGCACAGTATCGTAAGATGCGGGCAGGAACTTAAAAAACAGCTCAAAGAAGTTGAATCGGGAGGTGAATGCCCAGTTAGGACTGGAAAATTCGTTTTTACCGAAGGTCAGAGAATAGTAAGCGGTCAGAACAATGAAGGCGGATATACCGATCGCGATCAACGAGTAAACTCCGATTCGCATGAAAGAGCGGATGCCGTGTAATCTTTCATTGTGGGGATTGTTGGAATGCTTGAAGCCCCAGAGATAGATAAAGAAATAAATGAAGGTCATGACGCAGACCATGTAGCCGATATAGTAATTACTTACCAGCGTCAGCGTCAGGAACACAACGTAGCACTTATACTTACCGTACTTGACAAGCTGCTCAATTCCGTAGATCACAAGCGGGAACCAGATCACGGCATCAATCCACATGGTATTGTTCTGCTGCGTGATGCAGTAAGACATCAGCGCATACATCACCGAGAAGGCAATAACGCCAATGCGGTTAATGCGTTTTTCTGACTGATGCAGGTAGAAGCCCATGGTAGCTGCACACAAGGATGCCTTAACCATAAACATGAACAGGAGAGCCTCGCACATTCTGTCCTCGGGGAACAGGCAGACTAAATAGGAGAAGGGAGAGGCGATATAGTATTCGTAAATACCCATGAATTCGCCGCCAAGAGC
>JAZRIH010000022.1:0-2143 GCA_045645175.1 Eubacteriales bacterium
TTTTGAATTTTTACGCCGGGGAGTTGCTGCATGCGGTTTCGGCCCGATCGTTTTGGCAATTTTGTATCTGGTTTTGCAAGCCAATGGAGTCCTTCAGACTCTGACGGTAAATCAGGTCTGTTTGGGGATATTTTCATTGTCCATCCTTGCGTTCATTGCGGGCGGGATGAATGTGGTTTATCAGATTGAGCGGCTGCCTCTGATGGTGGCGATTTTGATTCACGGCAGTATTTTATACATCAGCTATTTGGGTACTTATCTGCTCAACGACTGGCTGGAATGGGGAGTAACGCCCATTTTGGCGTTCTCCGGTATTTTTATTGTTGGTTATCTGGCAATCTGGGCGGTTATTTATTCCATAATAAAAAGGAATACTGAAAGGATCAATGAAATATTAAAGAAAAAACAGCGAAATGAAGAAACCTGCCGATAGATGACTATTGGCAGGTTTTTTTGCATCATTCTTTGCCTGATTTTGCAAGAGAGATGATTCCTTGCAGATATTGGTTGAACAAGGCGGAATCGGAAAAGCATCCATCCTCGTAGGGGAAGAAGACGGAACTTCCCTTGTGCGTCTCATAGAGTGCGGGAGAGTAAATGACGGAAGGCTGGCGCAAAAAGGTGCCGGTCATTTTTGTGTAGCAGGTGGCAGCCGTTGCCTTGACCCGATGTGCCCGGTC
This sequence comes from Eubacteriales bacterium, assembly GCA_045645175.1. Classification (GTDB taxonomy): domain Bacteria; phylum Bacillota; class Clostridia; order Oscillospirales; family CAG-272; genus CAKSQF01. The sequence continues at coordinate 681 of JAZRIH010000022.1, forward strand.
CACGAACTCTCCGACACTTTTGTGGATCGCACAGTCCTCATCCGGAAGATAGTAGTAGTCCCGGTAATTAGGGTAAAAGTGTTTGAGCGTACCGTGATAGAGGGGAATGCGTAAGGTCAGCCGATTTGCCTCCGCCCGCAATGCGTTATCGGAAAACAGCAGAGCGATTGTGCGTGGCAACGTAAGGGGGAGAGAGTGTGTGCAAGTGAGGATCAGTTCTCCGGGCAGGTCGCCATCGTAGCGGGCTTTTTCCATCTGCGTCAGAGAAAACTCTCCATCGAAGAAAAGTGGAATCGCCAGTAGCCGGCAAAGTTCCATCATTCCGTCCATGTCATCCCCATTGTGGAGGATCAAAAGATCGTAGAGATCATCGCGGTGGAGGCGCTCAAAGCTGTAGTAAATTTGAATCAACTCGCCACCGTTATATTTGTCCTCGCGGAAAATGCCCAGATATTTTTCAAGGTCCTTTTGGCGGCAACCGGAAAGTCCCAGCATATTTCGCCACGGACGGATCTTTTTGAGCATATCCAAATGAATTAGGCGATCTGCAGACCACATAAGCCCGTGCCTCTGGCAGCGCTCTCGCACATAGGGGACATCAAAGGTGTCTCCGTTAAACTGTACCAGACATGTAGCCTCGTCGCAGAGTGCAAGAAAAGCCCGGAGAACATTTTCTTCGTCATCGGCGGATTCGGTCATAAACTGGTAGCGCACGAACCCGCAGGTCTCTTTTCGGACACAACCGATGAGATAGAGCGGACAGTGCTTTGCGGAAAGTCCGGTGGTTTCAATATCAAACCAGAGAAAGTCCTCAAGGGAAAGCTCGGTTTTCAAGGTTTGGTTTAAGAGAAATAGCAATCGGTCATCGGGTAAACCGACCGGTATGATTTTGCGTCGAGTGATCATTGGTAGACTCACTTTCTATGGGTACTTGGTTAGCCGGTGGTGGTGATAAAGGTATTATAGCCGGCATTTCTTAGGCGTCGCTCCATGCGCACTGCGTTATCCATCTGCCTGAAAGCGCCCACCTGAACTCGGTACAGTCCGTCACTGCCGATGGTGATGAAGGCGGGAAAACCGTCTTCTTCCAGTTCTTCCAGCATATCCTCCGCATATTCCCTCATGCGGAAGGCCCCGGTCTGGACGCGGTAGTAGGTGATCGGGGTGGTCATCTGCTCGATGCCAAGGGTTTCCAACACGCCGTTTGCAATGCCGGCGGCAATCTCATTGAACTGAGCATCAAACTGCTCGTTGTCGGCGGGATTGTCGATAAAGCCGGCTTCCACCAAAACGGCTGGCATATTTGTCCGGCGAAGAACCACCAGACCCGGACGCTCGATCACTCCCAGATCGCGAAAACCGAGGGCGGATAGATTGGCATTGATGTTTCGTGCAAGCTCAGCGGGAACACCGCTGTCCTTGTAGACCAGCGTCATGATTCCTGTGGCTTTATTGGGGGAGGC
>JAZRIH010000023.1:0-16177 GCA_045645175.1 Eubacteriales bacterium
GGTTTTCGGACAGGGGTTCGATTCCCCTCGGATCCACCAAATGAAGCAAAGCCGAACTGTTTCGTTACGACGGAACTGTTCGGCTTTGTTTTTTACTTTGATTACCCATATTACATGATACCGCCGAGAGCAACCAAATGGTTACTTTCGGCGGCTTATTATCAGTCGAATCTAAAATTTAATTTTCATCTCCTTCTTCAGATTTTCACGAAAATATGGTATAATGAATATAAGATAAAAGCCCCGTTACCTTTGTCCGAATTATAAATAGCCTGATATAGCGTGGTGTATAAATGCGTTTGTAATTGGGTTAACGGTTTACTATATTTCATTTTTTAATATTTACTGCTATAATGTAATCAGAAAGAGTAGCTACGATCTTTCAATCAAACTATGAAAGAAGGAATGAATATGATGAATTTGGGTCAAAAAATCAAAAAGCTGCGCACGGATGCAGGATTGTCGCAAGCCGCACTTGCGGAGCATATTGGAGTTTCGGTTCAATCTGTATCTAATTGGGAATGTAATAACACAATGCCGGATATATCTCAAATTGTTCCACTTGCAAGTATTCTTTGCGTATCAACCGATTACTTGCTTGGAGCAGGTTTTGACGAAAAAGCCGATCACGAAACACTTATCCGCAATGTAAATACCGTTTGGGCAAATTATTCCGTCAACGCAAAAGAAAACAATGCCGATTTGTTGGTTGCCAATCTGTATAAAGAGTATCTGCGCAAATATCCTACCGATTATGAGGTAAAATATAAATGCGCATTAGCATTATACGATTATCTTTTGGTGGGCAAGGTAAGAGGAAAATTTCATATTGAAACGGATACCTATGAATCCGTCTATACCCCGTGCAAAGCAATGCTGTCCTCGGTTTGCAACAACACCTTAGATATAGAACTTCAGATAAAAGCAAATCAGCTGATGATTGAACTTATGCTCTTGGATGATAACTTTGATGAGGCTCTGAATTTCTCTGAAAAGCTTCCGGCAATATGCGGAATAAAATACACGGCACAGAGCAAAGTGTTACACGCTCAAAAAGCAGTCAGCAAAGCCAATCAAGTGAAATTGGTTGCGGATAAAGAAAAATGTTTGGATTATTTGATGGCTTTGTATGAAAGCGTAAATTCAGGTGTGTATGAAAAAGACAATTCCATCTCGATATTGGAACACGCCGAAAGCGTTGCAAAAACGGCAGTATCTTTATATTTGGATGTAACAACTCTTGGTGTTAATTCTTATGAAAAAATGCCGCATTGTTATCTTATCACGGCATATACCATGCTGTGCAACACACATTTGGTGAACAACGATTATGATGCTGCATATACAGCATTGGATAACGCTGTAAAAACTGCGTGTGAAATGTATGTGTGGGTAAAAGGAAAGACACAAAACAAAGAAATTTTGGCAGATTACAAGTTCTTTGCAGAGCGAACACCGCATTGGGCATTTAGTTTTAGTGGCATGTATTCAAGCGAAGATAATGATTTTACAGAGTCAGAACGATATAAAAATGTGATCAAGGAAATCGGTAAAGTTCTTTGTGACGTTTAACTTAACATTTGCACGATTAATTAACACGTCTATAATATAAAATAATCGCCGCCGAGAGCGACCAAACGGTTACTCTCGGCGGTGCTTGATTTATTAATTACTGTATATTAAAGTATGCGCCAATAGCTGGAGAGATGTTTTCGTCGTATTTTAGCCATCCACTTGCGATTGCATATTTAACAACATACACATCTACCAAATAAAACAGAATAAAACAGAGGATTCCGTCTAACTGAATCCTCTGTTTTTTGATCGCCCTATATCCATTTCCCTATAAATTCCACACTCTCCACTTGACAAGCTTTTGCTACATGTGCTAAAATAGATACAAGTAATTCGATATACTTCGGGAGGTACAATAGATGAAGCAATATAACAACGTGGTTATTTTTGATCATCCCCTTATTCGCCACAAGGTGGCTATTTTGCGAGATGAAAAAACCAGCATGAAGGAATTTCGTGAACTCGTAGAAGAAATCACCACTCTGATGACCTACGAAAGCTTGAAAGATGGTGTTCCCACTACTGAAATCACGGTAAAAACACCTTTGGAAACCTGCACGCAACAGGTGATCAGCGACAATGCCATTGCCATCGTGCCAATTCTCCGCGCAGGATTGGGCATGGTCAACGGCATTCACGTGCTCTTCCCTTCTGCCCGTGTAGGACACATTGGATTGTATCGAGACGAAGTTACCCTTGAGCCTTGCGAATATTACTGCAAGCTTCCCGAGGGAATCGAGGACAAGTTGGTTTTGGTAGTTGACCCTATGCTGGCGACGGGCGGTAGCGCTTGCGATGCCATTTCCTTGCTCAAAAAGCGTGGATGCAAGAACATCAAGTTTATGGCGATCATCGGAGCTCCCGAGGGCGTTTCCCGTGTGGCGGAAACCCATCCCGATGTGAGCATTTATGTTTCTACACTTGATCGTTGTCTCAATGAGCACGGCTATATTCTCCCCGGTCTGGGCGATGCAGGCGACCGTTTGTTTGGTACCAAATAATAATCAGCAAAACGCTCTCGATTCGGGAGCGTTTTTTGTTGAAATTCACTACAAACTATTGACAACAACTTGACTATGTGTTATAATTTTATCATAAAGATCCGTTTACCACGGAAAATCATGAATTGAAAGAGGTAATACCCATGGGCTTTTTAACCGGAAAAACCGCAATTATCACCGGCGCAGGCTATGCTACACTGAAGGACGGCAGATGTGGCTCTATCGGCTACGGCATCGCTACCGCATACGCTAAGGAAGGCGCAAATCTTGTAATCACCGGACGTAACGTCGCTAAACTGGAAAAGGCAAAGGAAGAGCTGGAAAAGCTCTACGGCATCAAGGTGCTGGCACTCGCTGCTGACATCTCTGCAGGCTCCGACAACGAAGCAACTGCAAAGAGCGTCGCTGATGCTGCTATGAAGGAATTCGGCAGAATCGACGTACTGATCAACAATGCACAGGCATCCGCTTCCGGCGTGACTATCGAAAATCACACCACTGAGCAGTTCGACCTGGCAATGTACTCCGGTCTGTACGCTACCTTCTACTATATGAAGGCTTGCTATCCCTACCTGAAGGAAACTCAGGGCTCCATCACCAACTTCGCATCCGGCGCAGGTCTGTTTGGCAACTACGGTCAGTGTTCTTATGCAGCTGCTAAGGAAGGCATTCGTGGTCTGTCCCGTGTTGCAGCAACCGAATGGGCAAAGGATGGCATCAACACCAACGTAATCTGCCCTCTGGCATGGACTGCACAGCTGGAAAACTTCCAGATGGCATATCCCGAGGCATTCAAGGCAAACGTAAAGATGCCCCCTGCAGGTCACTACGGCGACTCCGAGCTGGAAATCGGCAGAGTTTGCGTACAGCTGGCTAACCCCGACTTCAAGTACATGTCCGGCGAAACCCTCACGCTCGAAGGCGGCATGGGTCTGCGTCCTTAAGTTATTTTCAAACACAAAAAGCACCCCTTGGGGTGCTTTTTTATTTATTCTGCTCTCTTGTCGCCCATGAAGAAGACAGCGACAGGTCCAATGCCGCAATGAGAAACCAGTACGGGGCCCAAAGGATAGACGAGAATCTTGCCTATCAGATTTGGAAACCGCTCTTCCATCATGGCACGCACCGTTTCAGCATCCTCAGGAGCATCCGCATGACCGATGATGCAAATCTCGCTGTGCGCAGCACCATTGGTTGCGTGCTCCAGCATTTCATCGGTGAGCGCTTTCATTGCGGTTTTCTTGCCGCGTACCTTTTTGTGAGCAGTCAGATGTCCGCTGAGATCCAAACGAATCACGGGGCAAATGCCCAACACAGTAGCGATAGCGGCAGATGCGCCCGAAATGCGTCCTCCTCTGCGGAGCGAGGTCAAATCGGTAACATAGAAGCAATGGTGTACTGAAGTCCCCTTTGCCTTGATCCAATCGGCTACTTCTTCGATAGATGCGCCCTTATCCCGCATTTCAGCGGCGTGAATCAGTAAGAGTCCCAGACCGAAGGAGCCCGCCATGGAATCGATAACGAACAGTTTGCGGTGAGGAAACTCCTCCCGCAGACTCCTCGCCGCTTCCATAGCGTTGTGCACTGAAGGAGTCAGTCCCGAGGTAAAGGCAATATGTAGCACATCGCCCTTTTCCAGAAGTGCCCGAAAATATTCGGTATAGCGATAAGTATTCACCTGCGAAGTTCTGGACTGCTTCCCTGCTCTGAGCATTGCATAGAAATCCTTGCGTTGCTTCGGATCTCTGCCCATATCATCGAAATAGCTCACCTCGTCAATGAGATAGGAGTAAAAGATGGCGGAAATAGAATTTTGCTCCATCCATTCAAACGGAAGGTCAGCAGTAGATTCGCAGGAGAGCTGGAACTGCTTGATTTCGGGTGCGATATATTCGGTTTTGTTGTGATAATCGTTCATTACTTACCTGTATTATTCTTAAACGCGCTCGTCGCCCATGAAGAAGAGTGCAACAGTGCCGGGGCCGCAATGGGAGGCGATGATTGTGCCGATTTCAAAAATCTGCACCTTCCCTGCCAATGCGGGGAATTCCTTTTCGATATTCGCCTTGGTGGTCTCGGCGTCCTCCAAAGCATTTGCATGGCTGATGAAGCATTTTCCGTTGTAATCCTTACCGCCTGCGGCATGATCAATCATTGCCTGAACGGTCGCATTAATTGCCGCTTTTTTGCCACGTACTTTGCTGTGAGCAATAATATGACCGGTTTCATTAAGTCGAAGGATGGGGCAGATACCCAAAACGGTGGCAATTGCCGCCGCAGGTCCGGACACGCGTCCACCGCGACGAAGCATGGTTAAGTCAGTCACGAAGAAGTTGTGATGTACCTGCTTGCGATTGGCAATCACCCATTCTTCGATCTCCTCCATGGATTTGCCTGCATCACGCAGATCTGCGGCAGTGTCTACCAACAGACCATAGCCGGAGGAGCTACAGGTGGAATCCACAACGATAATCTTTCTGTGGGGGAATTCTTCTTCCAGCATTTTTGCCGCTTCAACGGCATGATGAACGGAGGGAGTCATGCCGGAACCGAATGCGATATGCAAAACATTACCCTTCTCCAGAAGTTCTCTGAAATACTCAGTATAGCGATAAGTATTGATCTGAGAAGTAGTGGGCTTTTTACCCGATTTGATGGCAGCATAAAAGCCGTCACGTGCGGATTGGTCTCTTCCCATATCGTCTACATATTCCTTGCCGTCAATCATGTATGTATAAAACAAGACGGTCATATTTCTGCCGCTCACATAAGAGTAAGGCAGATCGACAGTTGATTCGCAAGACAATTGAAATTGATTCTTCATGATTTCATCTCCGTGATTGATCAAATTACAGTTCTTAATAGAGCGCGCCCTTCATCAAACAAGAGCGCAACTACACACTTTACGTATTAAGTATACAATATCTATATACAAATGGCAACCTATTCCTGAATTCAAGGTATCTCCTTCTTGATTGACCGAGTAGAATTGTCGAAAATTCAACTCTACTATTGGTAGAATGCTTAAATTTGTGCTTTTTCAGCCCTCAAACCAATGAATTTGACTTGTCCTATAGAAGTCTATGCCAAGCTTTCGAAAAGAATTCCCGCCGAACGCAAAATTTTGTTGCGCTTGACAATCATGCACAACTATGTTATAATAAACTTATAAAGATACTCTGCCCGGCTGACTGAAGCCATGCAGTAAAAGGAGTGTATACCATGTTTGGAATTAGTTTTTTCGTCTTTCTGCTGTTCTTACTCCCTTGCATATTAATTGCCCGATTTATCGTATCACTGATCAATTTCCTGCTCACCCCTAAATCAGACTCAGCAAACAGAGCGAAGCATCGGCAGAGCATGATCTGTTTCGGTATTGCCTCGGCAATGATTGTAGCCTTGCTGATTGGACTTGGCTTCGTGTTTGCTACGGCAATTTCCTTTATGTGATGGAGGTCTGTGATGAAAGATAAACTGTTTCGGCGCATTGCGTCTATTCTGATCGCGCTTGGACTACTCACCGCGATCATTCACGCAGGGTATGCCATCCATCTTCGCGGTGAGTGTTCGATTATCACCTACATCGCCAACGAAAGCTGGTGACAAGTTGAAAAACAGAAAACTCATTTCCCAAATCGCAATTCTCCTGTTCATTGTTCTTGTCTTTTCTTTATTTCATCTGAGCATCTACATGATCTTCACCAAACGGTGCATCAGCAATGAGAATGAAGAAATGCAAGCCAAATCCATCGAACTAGGCGATTATCTTCCCTTTGCCGATGATACCAAGATTGTAAAAGTCAAATCCGACCTGCAAATGTCGGGGGATCTGCCTGTTATTGACGGTGCGGCGGCACTCTACCCTATATTTTCTGCGTTTGTGTATGCCAATTATCCCGAATCGGCTGTAGAATTTGACGGCACCAACTTCACCGATCAAAGTTTTCTCCAATACACCAACACAAGAGGCGCATATAAACGCATCGTGGATGGGGATATAGACATCGCTATCTGCGTTGCTCCCTCTGATGAACAACTTGCCTATGCCAAAGATAATAACGTCGAGCTTGAATTCGTTCCCATCGGCAAAGAGGCATTCGTATTTTTGGTGAACGTCCGCAACACGGTGAATAATCTGACGGTTGACCAAGTGAGAGATATTTACGCAGGTAAATACACCAACTGGAAGGAACTGGGCGGTCCCAATCGCTTCATCTCGCCGCTCACCCGTAATGAAGGAAGCGGTAGTCAGTCGGCATTATACAAGTTTTTGGGCACATCCAAGCTTGCACCCGATTATGACAGTTTTCTGGGCAGCGCTCTGGGATTCTCCTTCCGCTATTATGTGGAGGGGATCGTGGAAAACGGCAGTGTTAAGATGCTGTCTCTTAACGGTGTTTATCCCAGTAAAGAGAATATTTCCAACGGAAGTTATCCCATTATCAACGAGATTTATGCAGTCTATCGCAAAGATAATACAAATCCCAATGTAAAACTTCTGGTAGATTGGATGCTTTCCGAGCAAGGACAGCAGATCGTGGAAGAAAGCGGATATTGCCGCATTCATTAATCATGTAGAAAAAATACCCAGCCTTGAAACGAGGGAACTCGCTTCAAGGCTGGATTTGTTATATCATTTTCGTTTTTTGGATTCTTTCAAAATTCGCTTGGTTTCTGCAAATGCAACGGCTTCGCCCTCATCTGCCAGCAATCGAAGCAGTCGCTCCAGTTCTGCCGCAGTATTGGGGTGCATGATATTCTTGGCGTTACCACGTAGAAAATACAGCAGGGCTGCATCATCCTTGTAATCATTCCCTTTGTAGATCTTGCAAGCGGCTACGCGGTCGCAAAACATCTCAACGAGAAAGTTAATAGGCATTTCCACAGGCTCGTAGAGTTTGGTCTTAGGATTCACGTCTACCCAATATTCAAAGTGATGGCGGTTGCGACCCTTATGGTGCATCCATGCAAGTGAGTAGCCCAGCTCTTCGCGTTCCGCTTCATTGGGACTGCGCTGTCCTTGGTAGTAGCGCACACCCATGCGAAATTCGGTAGGGCTATATTTGGAAAGGTCATGGAAGAGTCCCTGCCAACCGATCCCCGCCTTAAAGCAATGGATAATTACCTGATTGCGGTGACGTGTGATCGTATTAAAATGTCGAAAAGCAGAAAATCGCTTCTTGGGATTGACTGTCTGCGATTTGGGTTTAGTCGTGTTTATTTTCTTGCTCATCTGCATGATCCTTCCCATGTTGCTTGATCTGCTTTCTTTGGAATACGATCTGCCAGATAGAAGACACAAACACCGTCACACAAAAGACTGCAAGCATCCATTTAGCAATGTCGTTATTAATAAACGCCATCGCGCGATTATAGCGGTCGGTTACGAAAAGAACCAACAGCGATACCGCCAATGCAATATTGATATGCGGCAACGCGCTGAACAGCCAGCGGAAGAAATTATTCAGTTGCTTCATTCTTCCACCTCGCGCTTCACTTCACCAACACAGATGATATCATAGAGATCTCGCTGCAACTGTCCCTTGTCTTCTCTTTCTTGGTCCACACGGTACATCTTTCCGTTAAAATATGCCTGCGCACTATCGCCGCCATCCATATTATATGCCGCCTTACAGCCGAGTTCATAAAACAGTTCTGCCATTTGGATCATACGCACACCTTGAGAATCGTCCGAGCGTCCATCTACTGTGATAAAGCAATAGTGACCCGGCTCGTAATATCCAATTCCTGTGCGAGGATGGCGTTCGTCTACTACATTATGGTCGAAGGTGTCATTGCTGTACTCGGTGATCATCTCACCCTTTTCATTCAGTAGTGCGGGACCAAAATTCCAGATCTGATAAGGTGCTTTTTCAGAAAGCTTTTTCCAGTTAAAATTTTGAGGCGTGATGGTTTCCATAGTACCATCATAATAGAGCACACAAATATCGCTGAGAATATAATCGGAGTTTCTTAACACTTTTCCATTACGCACAGCCAAATATGTATGCTTCGCATTGCCCCAATAGTCGCCATTGACTGCCGCAATGGAGGCTCCCATTTTCTGCAATACGCCCGAATGGTCTTCTTCGCGATTGATCAGATTTTTAATGGGCTCACGCTTGTCGACATTTACTGTATACAGATTTTCAATATTCCGCACATAAATGTCATAGACAAAATATTGTACAGTATAGGTCTTCCCTTTATAGACAAGCTGAGTATTTACTTCTTCCAATGTAACAGAAATGTCACGGCTGACATACTGGGTATCGGTAGAAATGACTTCCTCTCCTTTTTTCAGAAACTTTTTTGCAAATTTCCTGCCAAAGGCACCTGAATAATCATAACCATCCTCACCAATCAGCGGTTCATCATAAAGAGCTGTGGGAGGACGAGTACCTACCATCGTAATTTCTCCCACCTCATCATCCAAACCAAACCACAGAGGCTTAATATGATGGAACCAGGAAAAGGTAGATAAAATTGCCACAATCAAAAGAAGATCAATCGCAACAAGCCACCCTGCTGATAATATACGTTTTTCTTTCATGCACGGTTGCCTCAATGGGATGCATGATTCTGCGTGAAAGCAAATTTGAATATTTCACGATAAATCTTCACAGAATCCTGAATCGGTCTGAAATGAGAACCTTCATTATTGTTCTCATAAACAGTTGCAATGAATACCTCACCGATATCAATTCCATCACGTGCGGCAGTCATCAGCACATTCATTTCGTATTCATATCGAGTACCGGGGATATCCAGCAACCAATCAATCATAGAACATTCAAAGCCACGCAGACCGGTCTGTGTATCATGTACGCCTACACCGCTCACCAAACGATAAACACCGCGAGTAACGGTATTACCAAAGCGAGAACGCAAAGGCACATCGCCTACAAATTCACGGGAACCAATGACAAATCCGCCGTTTTCCTGCAAGTAATCACAGACTTTCAGGATATCCTCAGGCTTATGTTGGCCGTCTGCATCTGCGGTAATAAAATATTCAGCATAGGGAAAGCACTTTTTCATGCAACGCATACCCTGCTTCAAGGCTCCGCCCTTACCACGATTCACAGCATAGCGAATCACACGGGCATACTGTGACGCTTCGATAAATACGGAATCATAATCAGAACCGCTTCCGTCATCAACTACCATCAATGTATAGTCATAGGCGGAGAGTTTTTGCAGAGTGTCAATCAATTTTTCATCGGGTTTATATGCGGGAATCAATATAACTGTCTGTTTCATATTCTTTATCCTTTCAGGTTTGACTTTCCTCGTATTGGATTGCGCATCAATCGCGATCGCATACTATATCACTATATATTATATCGTCTATTTTCGACTATTTTTATGCGAGAATATGAATAGGGTGTAAACAATTCCATTTTTACATAAAAAACGGAAGCACTTTCGTGCTTCCGTTAATAATTAATTGTGAGATGTTAATTTCGCTTAGTCTACAGCGAACATCTTTTTGAACTTAGCGCCCTTTACGTAGCCGTATTCGTCTTCACATACGATGTTCAATACACCTGCAAGAGTGTCGCAATCAATATGATCACCCAGTTCATCGGTGATTACTTTGGTTTTTGCAGACTTCTTAGCATAGCAGAATTCTTCATCATCGTTGATAAAGTATACGGAACCATCTTCCATTACATAGAAATCAGCAAGATAGGAATAGTACTCGGTACGCTCCATGAACAGATCTTCCTGAATCTTAACTGCCTTCTTAATGCTCTTTACATAGTAGAGAGTACGATCAGTGTCTACTACGTAGATGTGCTTGCCATCAGCAGTAGCTTCAAAGGTGTAAACATCTTCTTCAAAACCTGCATAGGTCTTGGGCTCGGAAGTAGGCTTGGTAATGTTTACGGAACGGAGATCGCCCTTCTTAACGAAGAGTGCGGTAGTGCCGTCATCCAGAAGCTGAACCTGAGTAGCATTCTTCAGTGCGGAGATCTTGGTACCTGCAGACTTAACATTCTTCAGGTAGTAGTATACAGCATCGCCCTCATCGCTTACTACAACTGCACTCTTTGCGAAAGATGCAACATTGTAGAAATCATAACGTACTACACCATTGGGTGCAAGAACATGGCTGAAAGAACCATCGCCGATGGACACCTTTTCGCCTGCCTTGTTAACAATGTAAGTCTTGTATTCTTCCTTAGAGTTCACAGCAGAGTAGATCATCTGAGAACCATCGCGATTCAAGTAATACTGATCAATCTCATCTGCCAGTTTGCTGTCGTTTGCGTATACCTTGTCACCCTTGGTGTAGTATACATACTTAGCGCCGTTAGAGAGTGCAAAAATTTCTGCATCTTTCTTGCCGAACTTTTCGCCCTTCTTGTTCTTCTTGCTGATGAAGTAATCGATCTTGATAGAAGACTCTTCTTCTTCATCCTTAGCTTCCTTCTCGTCGATGGTGTAGTAAGCAAAAGTCTTACCGTCGGGAGAAACTGCGCTGATGCCGGAAACATCAGAATCGATCTTCTTGGACTTGGTGGGCTTATTCATTTCAACAACGAACAGATCGCCATCAGCAATGTAAATAATAGTGTCGCCGAATGCAGACAGTTCGAAGCTGGAAACTTCTTCTGCTACCTTCTGGCACTTCTTGCTGTTTACAACATACAGATCGCCATGCTTGAATTCGCCATTCTTCTTCTGTTCACCAACAGTTTTGAATACTGCGTATTCGCGGTTGTAATCCAAGCTAATGCTGTAGCCGTACTCGCCCTGCATTTCTTCGGTAATGTCGTCAGAAACTTCGACCATCTTCTTACCGTTGAAAACGAATACCATTTCACCGTCATCGTTTACAGCCCAGTCAATGTTGTTGGCATCACGGGTCTCAAACTTACCGGGCAGGAGCGCGGTAAAAATAGAAATTGCCAGAGCCAATACGACAATTGCAACCACGCCGATAATCGCATAGCGAATAATCTGGGTAGGCTGCTTCTTTTCAGGAGCTGCCTGAACTACAGGAGCTTCCTGAGCAAAATTCTCATATTCCATAAGAACCTCCAAAAATTTATATTTGTATATCTATTATACAACCACATTCTGTATTTGTCAACTCATTTTGTAAATATTTTTATTATACTTATAGATAAAATCCATGAATAAAAATCCTCCAAAACAGTCGAAACGACGACTATTTTGGAGGATAAAGACGAATTATTTCTTCTTGCGAGTCAATCCGATTGCCACACCAACGGCACCTATTACCGCTATTGCGCCAAGGACAATTGCTGTAATCGCACCTGCAGATAATCCCTTGGGATCCTCTGCATTGGGTTTGATGGGACTGTAATCGGGAGATTCATTAACCGAAGGATCCGACTGGCCGGGAGTAGATTCACCCGGTGTTTCCACACGAGGAGGTTCCTCCTTTAGTGAAAGCGATGCATAAATCGGCAAAGTCAAGCCATATTTGGCAGACTTCAACGCAAACTTTGCGCTGTCGATTTCAAGTTGCGTCGCCTCTTCCCTTTCAAGAACAGTCTGGGCATCGCTCAATGCTTTGGTAAACAAATCAACACTTTCGGTCGTGTAAACAGCAGTGTTAATTTCTCCATAGCTTTTTACCAACGATTGTAATGCTGCCGATGATTTATCCACAACGGATACCGCCACAGTAACGGGACAAGGTGCTCCGTCAATTCGTCCGCGCAATGTAAATGCTCCGGAATGAGTAAGACGATCCTCGGAAATCTTTTCCCAAATCACCGCAACCGCTTCTGCCTTTCCGCCTACTTTAATTTCGATGGTTTCTGGGAGTTGTTCGCCTGCATTAATCTTCAATGTAAGCGAGTTCAGTCCAGACAGTTTTTGCGGTGTCATCACACTACCGAGATGATCGATTTGAGAAAGCAAGGATTTGGCAACACTTGCATTGTTCTTTCCACTTTCCAGCGCTTTAACAGCATTTAAATATACCGACTTGGCTGCTTCATAATCTTCTGCAGGATAATCGAATCGTGACAGCAATTCAAATTGAGAAACTGCACTTGCCAATTCGCTCATACCGGACTTGCATTCCATAAAGAACACCTGAGACAAACCAATATGACTGGAGCTGCCAAAGTTCTGCTTCAGATCCAATTTGATCTGCTTAGCGGTGATATTGCCCAGCATCAAAAGATCGGTGGCCGCCTGTGTAGGACTGTCAGAGGCTTTATGCAAAGTAAAGGTACCTGCCGATTGCCAATCTCTTTCGCCGGGATTATCCACATTGGTATAGAATACTTCCATTTCCTTTACACCACGATCGGTGAGGTTTTGTTGGTTATGATTCCAAATCAGGAGATGAGAAAGATTCACTGCTTCTTGGAAGGTGAAGGTCAGATTCGCTTTCGTTACACCATCTGCCGAATGCCACATTGAAGTTGCATTGTAAGCATTGTCATGGGTGCTATACAGGATATTGGAGCTATCGATCACCATACCCGTATCGGAGATCACATTTTTCACCGCCGCCCAATCGCTGTCGGCACTCCAAATCGAGGAGGCTTTCACCGACTTAGGTGTGTGAAGCTTAAATCGATTGCCTTCGATCACGGTCATGGGCAAAGTAACCGTATAATCACTGCCTTCGGGATGTGCCGTGAGTTGCAGAGATCCAACATAGGAAGGATCGTATCCCTCATTCGACCAATTCAAAGGAAGGACTTTGAGACTGCCGTCTGCTGTTACAAACTGCGCTTCGCCGGGAAGAGGCAACTGATCAAATGCAGTATCTGAGCTAACCGACAAACGGGAAAGCGTAGTGCGGAGTCCGACAATTCTATTGTCGGAAACACCTGCAGGATTAAGTACTACTTCAGTCAGGGTAAGATTACCGCCGGTCTTCAGAATAATTCCCACATATCTGCCCTTCGATCCTGTCAGATCAAGGGTGAGGGTATCCTTGAATTCCTCCGCATCTTTCAGCGGCAAGCAAGTAACACCCTCCTTTTTGGACAAAGTCGAATACTCCATCTTGCCAAAAGGCTTATCGGAGAAGATAAGACAGCCGTTTCTCAGCAGTTTTTCTGTTCCCTTCTCGCCTGCATAAATCGTCAGTTTGCCAAAATCGGTTACATACCCAATATCTGCGCTCCACCAACTGCCATTTCCTGCTGTACGAGATGTGGTTTCATGATTGAACTCATAATCGGTATAGCCGTCTACTGCACGCTCTGCGGTGGCATTGCCGTCTCGCGATGCTTGGGTCGCAGGCTTACGGAAAAGCAGATTCTGTCGGTAATCATAATCTGCCGCCCATTCCTCAGGGAGAGATACCGAATCCGCAGGCTTTTCATAGCCCTTACCGATATTGGCTAGCAGCGTTTTGTACTTTTGTATAATAGCGCCCTTCTGATTAGGTGCCACATTGAGGATGAATACCGTATCGCTTTCCGCAAAGGGATTTACATTCTGATTCAGAACCCAATCCACATCCTTGAAGGTATCGCTGTTATAGCTGTCGCACCAGAACCAATGCTTGGATACGGTATTACAAGAAATGTTTACGTTTCTGAACCAATCGGGGACATTCTGTCCTGCGGCACTTTCAAACATCGCTACTTCACTATGGACATTGTTCGCTTCACAGCTGATATTGATGACCAGACAGTTGGGCTGAAGCGTATGCACCAAATTCACGATCTCATCATAAGGCAGGAGATCATAATTGGGACCGCCCCAATATGCATTCCATGCGTCAAAGATGATGAAGGGGATCTCACCATAATTGGTAAGCAACTCAGTAAGCTGTGCCTTAATGAACTCGATATCGGTATCGTTACAACTGCTGGAGGTGATCTTATGCTTGATATCCAGCATAGAGAAGTAGAGTGCCGGCTGAATGCCTTCTGCTCGGCAGCCTTCCACGAACTCTTTTACTACATCGGTCTTATTGGTAGCAGATCCTACGTCGTAATCGGTATATTTACTATCCCAAATATCAAAGCCGTCATGATGCTTGGTCGTCAGAACTGCAAAGCGCATTCCCGCAGATTTTGCTGCCTTCGCCCAGTCACGGCAATTCAGCTGAGAAGGATCCCACGAACGGGGGCTGAACCGAGATTCTCGCTGCTCACCAGCCCAGTCACCGCCGATTTGCGCAAATTCGTAGGTAGAGCTGTTGAAGTGCAAAAACATACCGAAGCGAAGATCGTAGAAGTCTTGCAACAGCTCCATGGTATGATTATATTTATCATACACAGGATCGTTCTCAAATACATTTACGATACAGCTTGCGGAGTACTCTCCTGCTGAAACGGTAATTTTAGTGCTACCGGGAGCCACTGCGGTAACTTCTCCGGTTTCGGATACGGTTGCGATAGCAGGATCCCAGCTGTGCCATTGCAGTTTACGGCCACGCGAGACACCAATTCTGCGCACCGAAAGCGTTGCACTCCCTTCGGTCTTTAAATCGATAGAACTGCGTGTGAGGTAAATTCCCTTGAAATCGTAATCTGTTTTAGCATTTTTGGCCGCCACAGGAAATGCACCTCCAACCATAGGGATCAACAATGAAATCAGTAATAGTCCGATCAATAGTTTACGTTTCATAGTTACACTTCCTTTCAGCGGCGAAGCCAACCATCGGGAAGTTCCTCCAGCGACTCAGGATAGCGAACACCTTGTCCGATCTTGGCAAATTCTTCGGCAAGATTGTCATCCATTTTTCCGGTGGGATCGGGAGAGATATTCAACATGAAGTTGATGTTCATGGGGAAATAACCGTCCATTTTCTTGAGTGCCCATGCAGCAGGCGCGGGATTCTTGGTATCGTCGCCGTTACGCCAGAACCATGTACCTGTCAGTTTATTACAGGAAACACCGGGACCTTCAAAGGCGCCCTTTACTTCTTGTCCTGCGGCATTCTCATAGAAGACCACATCGGTGTGGGTAATTCCATCAGATGCGCCGATATTCATCAGCAGGCAATTGGGCTGAATGGATTTGATATGTGCGTCGATCTCCTCAAAGGGGAGCATCTTGAAGGAAGGACCGCCCCAAGGAGAGCCCCATCCGTCTACCATAATAAAAGGAATGTCGCCATAACCAGTCAGCAATTCGGTGAGCTGATTCTTGATAAACTGCTTCTGCTCATCAGTACAAGAACGCTTGCTAATTCCATGGGTCAAGTCAAGAATGGAGAAATACAGACCTGCAACAATTCCCTCTTCACGGAAAGCTTTGAGATATTCCGCTACTACGTCGGTTTTGTTGGTTCCGTTTTTCACGCAATGGTCGGTATATGCAGAAGGCCACAAACCAAATCCCTCGTGATGCTTGGTAGTCAGTGCCGCAAAGCGACATCCTGCCGCTTTCGCGGCTTTTGCCCAACCCTTGCAATCCAAGTTAGTAGGATTCCAATCGGCTTCGTTGAAGGGATAGCGACGGGGCTCGTTTCCGTTTTCATGATCGTATTCCCAATCGACAATCTCCTTATTATTGTAGAACTGAACAGTTGCGCTATTGAAATGAATAAAGGTTCCTAATCTGAGATTGATAAAATCTCTTTGCAGTTGTTCCAGGTGTGTCATAACAGCCTCCTATGGTTGCATTTTACTATATTTAGT
>JAZRIH010000024.1:0-23095 GCA_045645175.1 Eubacteriales bacterium
GAAGTTTTGGGAGGTGCAGGAACCTTTTTTCAAAAAGGTTCCTGCCGGGGTATGGGGCAGAGCCCCATATAGATTAACTTACTTTACGATAGTGCCCTTGCAGAGACCGAATGCAGAAGCAGCGTTTGCTTCGTCGGTGTCGATGTGCATAGCCAGTGCGTAGGTGGGGGAAACACGAACAACTACGTCACCGAAGATCAGGGGACGAGTGGTGTCCAGCTTTACACAAACGATGTCCTTGTCAGCCACGCCGAATGCTTCAGCGTCAGCAGGAGTCATGTGGATGTGACGCTTTGCGATGATAACGCCCTGAGTCAGAGCAACTTCACCTGCGGGGCCAACCAGCTTGATGCCGGGGGTGCCTGCAACGTCGCCGCTTTCGCGAACGGGAACGTCCTTCAGACCGAGGGTACGAGCATCGGTGAAGGAAAGCTCAACCTGAGTATCCTTACGGGCGGGACCCAGGACGGAAACCATCAGGCTACCCTTGGGGCCAACCAACTGAACCTTTTCTTCGCAAGCGAACTGACCGGGCTGGGACAGATCTTTCTTATTGTGGAGTTCTGCGCCTGCGCCGAAGAGAGTTTCCAGATCAGCGGGGCAGAGGTGAATGTGACGGGCAGAAGTTTCAACGATAAAATCCATTTGTAAATCCTCCGATAATATGTATAGTACGGCAATAATTCGTCATACTGTTTTTGTACCTTATATTATAGCACAAAAACTTGTAAATGTAAATAGGAGGCGCCATGTTTTTGGACGAAAATCTTGAAAATAACACCGAAACGGAAAATAAAAAATCATCTGATCAATCTGCCCCCGATGATTGCGGTGGCGTAGTAGTGAAAAACGAAGGAATGTCGGTGCGATGTATTGCCATCATCGGGCAGATCGAGGGGCATATGGTCCTGCCCGATACCCAAAAATCTACCAAATACGAGCATCTCATGCCCCTTTTGGTAGATGCCGAGGAGGACGATCGAGTGGAGGGCATCCTCTTTCTCCTAAACACCGTTGGCGGCGATGTGGAAGCGGGGCTTGCCCTTGCCGAGCTCATCGCCTCCATGAAAAAGCCAACCGTATCCTTGGTGTTGGGCGGCGGACATTCCATCGGTGTCCCTCTGGCGGTGGCGGCGAAGCAATCCTTCATCGTGCCATCGGCAACCATGACTGTCCATCCTGTCCGCATCAGTGGGACGATTATCGGAGCCCCCCAGACCTATCACTACTTCGTGCGGATGCAGAATCGCATTACCGATTTCGTAGTATCTCATTCCAAAATCAGCAAGGAGCGTTTTTTCCGCCTTTTGATGCAAACCGAGGAAATGGCAACCGATGTGGGCACCATTTTGGAAGGCGCGGAAGCGGTAGAGGAGGGGCTGATCGATGCCGTCGGCGGTCTGTCTGAGGCCATGGCGGCGCTGAGAGCCATGAAAGAAAACGGCTGATCAAAAATGCTCCCGATTTTCTATCGGGAGCATTTTAGCCGCCGGAGGCGTAGTAACTGTTACACATAATTCACGATTTCCAAATCAAATCGCCTTGACAATCCCTGTAAATTGTGTTATACTACCCATATATGCCTATTGATATCCTCTTTGAATGTATGAAATGAGGTTGTATTTATGATGAGAAAAACGCTCCTTGTGTGCCTGTCTTTTCTCCTGATTGCGGCTGTGCTGTCGGGATGCGCACAGGTTACACAAAAATTGGATCAGTTCTTTCCCGAGAAAAGCGAAGAAACTTCGGTGACTGCTGATCCCAATATTATTCCTATGCCCGAGCGGGAAAGACGTACCTATGTGATTCTTCTTGCATCTCGTGCGCAATCGGCGGAAACGCTGAATACCCTTTCTCTGATTACCTTTGATACCGAGGCAAAGTCGGTGCATTGGTTGCAGATTCCCGCAAATCTCTTTGTCCATGTGGAAGAAACCACCATGGCGGGCGTTTTTGCGGCTGCTTACAACAAGAAGATTGTGGAAAATGAGTCTGCCAAAGTGGAGGCTACCCATGCGGGTATGAATGCGGTGAAGGCATTGATCGAGAAGGGCTTTAACATCCCCATCGATTATTTTGTCAGCTTCGATCCTGATCAGCTGGCATCTTTTGTGACTACCTTGCAGGGAATTTCTGTGAAGCTGTCTACCCCTGCAGGCGGTTTTAATGCAGGCGATGCCACCATGCATGCGAAGGATGTTCGTAATTTCTTTACCAATATCTGCAACCAATATCAGGCAAATGCCCGTATAGAATTTGCCACGGGTTTGTGGAAGAGCGCTACGAAGGTGATCACTTCCGATAATCTGACCCTGTATGCATCTCAGCTGAGAATGCAGCTGACTACCGATATGCCCATGGATGGCGGTGAAGACATCTTCTTCTGGCGCCGTTTCTTGCAAGCTGACCCTACAATGGTGCAGGTGGCACATCTCAGTACGCAGAGTATTTATTACAACAATACCTCTTGTCAGGTGCTCAACCGTGCCAATACTCTTCGTCAGATCAATGAGCAGATGCGCGTTTATGAAGAAGACTTGGTAGATGCACAGTTCGATGCGGAGTTCATCTTTACGGATGATAACAATCCTTTGGTTCGAACCGTATATCTTGCAAAATCCCCCTTCCCGCAGGTGTTTCCTATGGCAGAGAAGAACGAGGAAGATGCGGATCCCTCTGCAAGCAATTAAAATCCCCTAACAGTTAAAATTCTTTGAAAGAAGGTCACATAAAATGGCAGAAGAAACCAAAACTCCCGAGGGCTGCACGCACAATTGCTCATCGTGCTCTGCAAATTGCTCCTCGCGTAAAAAAGAAAGCCTCTTGGAGAAGGCAAATCCCGGCTCCAATGTGAAAAAGATCATCGGCGTAGTCAGCGGTAAAGGCGGCGTAGGTAAATCCCTGGTCACCTCCCTGATGGCGGTAGATACCCAGCGCAGCGGCAAGAAGACCGCTATTTTGGACGCCGACATTACCGGCCCTTCCATCCCCAAGATTTTTGGCACCAAAGGTGAGGTGCTGGGCGATGAAAACGGTATGCTCCCTCTCACCACCTCCACCGGCATTAAGCTGATGAGTATCAACCTCCTCCTGCAGGACGAAACCATGCCCGTGGTATGGCGCGGTCCCGTGATCGCAGGTGCGGTGAAGCAGTTCTGGACCGACGTGGCTTGGGGCGAGGTAGACTTTATGTACGTGGATATGCCTCCCGGAACCGGCGACGTTCCCCTGACTGTATTCCAGTCTCTGCCCATCAGCGGTATCATCATCGTTACCTCTCCTCAGGAGCTGGTATCCATGATCGTGGAAAAGGCAGTGAACATGGCGAAGATGATGAACGTTCCCATCCTCGGTCTGGTAGAGAACTATTCCTACTTCGTATGTCCCGATTGCGGCGGCAAACACTCCATTTACGGCGAGAGCCATGTAGATGCCATTGCGGCAGAGTATGGCATTCCCGTGCTGGGCAAGCTCCCCATCGATCCCAAGCTGGCGACTCTTTGCGACGGCGGTGCAATCGAAACGGTAGCGGAGAGCTATCTCCCCGATGCCCTGAAGCAGATCGAAGCAAGCCTTTCCTAAACAGTAATAGCAAAATCCTCCGACGTTAGTCGGAGGATTTTTTAGCAGCAGGGAAGGGGAATGGTTTGCGCACAGCGCGTTGATTGTCGGGCTGATATTCTTCCCTGAACCGGTCGCCTTTGTGAACCACGGCGCAAATACAGCGCTCCTGCGAGCGTGCGAGCTTGAGTCCAATTGCCTTGCATGGGATGGGTGGATACAGGGGCGGATAAAACGCCATAAAAAAACTTCCTCCGAAGAGGAAGTTTTTTATGTAGCTGAATGATTAATTATTCTGCAGCAGCTGCGTCGCCGATCAGAACGAATTCGTTCATCTGCAGGCCGCCGGGAACGTAGGTGTTGCCGTCGGTGCCCAGAGCAGTCATAACAACCAGAGTGTAGCTGGTGTAAGCTGCGGGAGCGTCAACAGAGAAACCGAAAGGAGTAGCGTTTGCGTTGGGCATGCCGGACTCGGAAACATAGTCGATGATGGTCCAAGTTTCGCCGTCGGTAGAACCGAACAGAACCCAAGACTGAGGAGTACGACCCCAATCTACGTCGTCGCCGCCGGTGTAGATTACGTAGTTCTTAACGGTGGTAGCTACGTCGGTGTTCCAGGTGATGTAAACGGGACCATTGCCGTTGCCGCCCAGCTTGGTAGCGGTGGTGTCGCCGTCGAACATATTGGTAGCTGCGCCGTCGCCCCATGCGCCGAAGCCTTCGCCGGTAGCAGCATCCTTAACGTTAGCGGTCAGGTTGCCGGAAGCGATCAGGGTGTCGATTTCGGTAGCGTCGGTAACGGGAGTTTCAGCAGTGGTGCCTTCGCCGGAGCCGATCAGAACGATTTCGTTCATCTGCAGTACGTTGGAGTTAGCAGCAGTACCGTCGGAGCTGGTGCCGGTAACAACGAACTTGTAAGAGGAGTACTCAGCGGGAGTATCAACGGTGTAACCGAAGGGAGTGGAGTCGGACAGGGTAACGCCGGAGATGTCAACCTTGTCGATTACAGTCCAAGTAGCGCCGTCGTCATTGGAGCCGGAGAATTCCCAAGAGTAGGGCAGACGGCCGTAAGTAGCGGAGTCGCCACCGGTGTAAACAACGTAAGCGTTGATGGTGGTGGGAGCGGAGGTCTTCCAGGTGATGTCAACGGTACCAGCGATGTCGCCGCCGCCGATCTTAGTGCCGGTGGTGTTGCCGTCGAATGCGTTAACAGCAGCGCCGTCGCCCCAGAAAGTAGCGCCGGTAGCAGCTACGTCGGTAACGAGAGTCTGCAGGTTCTTACCCTTAGCGAATACGTCAACGATTGCCAGACCGGTTGCAGGGGTCTCAGCTACGGGACCTGCGGGTTCGGTTTCGGGCTTAGTTGCGGGAGTGGTAGGCTTCTTGGTGGTTACTACGGTAGTAGTGGTGGGGGCAGTGGTAGTGGTTTCGTCATCAGCGGGAGCAGTACATGCAACCATTGCAGATGCGGTAGCCAGAGCCAGTGCGAGTGCGAGAAGTTTCTTCATGACTTTGTTTTTGGCTTTTGCCAAATCCTTTCTGAAATATTGATAGACTGGTTGTCTTCGTCAGTAGTGTAGCACATGAATTTGAATAAAATATGAATAAAAATTAGATATAATGTTAATTGAAGTGAAAATGTTGGAAAGTTTACGGATGAGTTATAAAAATGATGTGCATTTTGTTGCAATTTGACGAGGAGGATAGAATGAAATCGAATTGTTAATTGCGCACAATGGTTTTGGCTGAAAAGAAGCCCGCGGATCGATAGGGGGGGTGGCCATTGATATGTAAATTAATCGTAACTAATTTGCTGTATATATTGTAATAGGAAAGAAAAATGTGCTATACTGTATGAAGTGACGTTCTCGATGGAAAGCTTCGGCGAGGATCGCCGAATAACGGACATAAAAATCATCGGGAACGGGTGAAAGGCAGGAATGCATATGAGCAGGTATTATCGATATCGCTATCGTAGATATCGCAGAAGAGGATCTTGGGTGTCAGGGCTGGCACTTATTGTGGCGGCGTTAATATTTAGTTGCATGTATGGAATGGTGGTAGCAGATATGGCGATTACCACCGCCTTCGGTCAATTGTTTCAGGGCGGATTGCTGGATTACAATGCGCAATTGTTCAAAGCGTATGCGCGGACGCAATATGATTTCTATTTTGCCAATACTGCTAATAATGAGGATAATTTTCTCATCGTGATCCTGCCCCGAGAGGAAGGGGAGTATCAGTTTGATTATGTCGCTGTGACCGGTGATCATGTGGATGTTGATCTGAAGGACTATCTTGGGGAAGATGCCGCAGTGTTAGGCGATACCGAGATGCCCCTGACTGAGTACAGCACCTTTGACAGTCGGCTGACCAATTTTATCAATAACAAAATCCGCAATATATCTACTAAGTTCAACAGGGAAACCGCTCTGGATTGTAGGGAAGCTTCCTTTTCATCGTCGGCGCAGTTGATCAATACCACTGACCTGAAGTTGGATGATGAGAAGATCCGGCAAACCATGAATACTTGCAAGCAAGAACTGGAGATGGGTCTGGTAGTAATCGTGGCAGATCAGGATGAAGTATTCGATCGTTATCTCCCGATAGAAAGCGTGATAACGCTGGCGATTACAAGTGTGGTCGCTGTGGTATTGATCATCGGCTTGGTCTTCCTGATTCGGGATTGGAGATCCTCTCCCTTGAACAGAAAACGTCCGGCATCCAAAGAAAAACTCGTGCAACACGATAAACTGGATGAAGAGTATTGGAAGGATAGATACTGAGTTTTGCAGGATAAAATGGCAAAATAAATTGTAAACAAATTGTAAACATTGCTTTTCCGCTGTTGCATTATATGGAAGAGTTGTGATATAATCACCGAGGCGGCAAAATAGCCGTACAATATCTCACACATCCCGTGCAAGTTCGGTTGCTTATGTATATAGGTAGGATTTTGGCCGGGGTGGTGGAAAAAACCGAAGGAGGACATAAAAATGTCTATCATTACTATTAAGCAGCTGCTGGAAGCAGGCGTCCATTTCGGACATCACACCAGAAGATGGAACCCCAAGATGCAGGAATACATCTTCACCGAGAGAAACGGTATCTATATCATCGACCTGCAGAAGACCGTAAAGAAGTTTGAAGAAGCTTACGGCCTTGCTCGTGCCCTGTCTATGCAGGGCGGCAATCTGCTGTTCGTAGGTACCAAGAAGCAGGCTGCTGAAGCTATCAAGTCTGAGGCTCAGCGCTGCGGCATGTACTATGTAAACGAAAGATGGCCCGGCGGTATGCTGACCAACTTCAAGACCATCAAGAAGTCTATCGCTCGTCTGAACGCTCTGGAAAAGATGCAGGCTGACGGCACCTTCGATCTGCTTCCTAAGAAGGAAGTTGCAGGTCTGGTAAAGGAAATGACCAACCTGGAAAAGTGCTACGGCGGTATCAAGACCATGGAAAGACTGCCCGACGCAATCTTCATCGTTGACTCCCGCAAGGAAGCAAACGCTGTACTGGAAGCTAAGAAGCTGGGTATCCCCGTAATCGCAATCGTTGACACCAACTGTGACCCCGATGACGCTGACTACGTAATCCCCGGTAACGACGACGCTATCCGTGCAATCAAGCTGATCTCCTCCGTCATCGCTGACGCTATGATCGAGGGCAAGCAGGGTACCGACGGCGAGACCGAAGAGGCTCCCGCTGAAGAGACCACCGAAGCGTAACCCATATTAATTGAGTACGATTTAACAGGAGGAAAGAACAATGGCAGCTATTACCGCAAAAGACGTTGCAGCTCTGCGCGCAAAGACCGGTCTGGGCATGATGGATTGCAAGAAGGCTCTGGTTGAGGCTGAGGGCGATATGGACAAGGCTGTAAAGATCCTGCGTGAGAAGGGTCTGGCTACTGCCGCTAAGAAGGAAGGCAGAATCGCAGCTGAAGGCGTTGTTGACATCATGACCGAAAACAACGTAACCGCAATGATCGAAGTTAACTCTGAAACCGACTTCGTTGCAAAGAACGCTACTTTCCAGGAATTCGTTAAGAATCTCCTTTCCACTCTGATCACCGCTAAGCCCGCTGACCTGGATGCATTCCTGGCAACCGGCTACGCAGGCACCGCTACTACCGTTGCTGACAAGCTGGTAGAAATGGTTGCACTGATCGGCGAAAAGATCAAGATCCGCCGTTTCGAGATCGTAGAAGGCACTGTTTCCACCTACATCCACGGCGCAGGCTCCACCGGTGTTGTAGTTAAGTTCATCACCGATGCAGCTGACAACGCAGCATTTGCTGAATGCGCAAAGAACGTTGCTCTGCAGATCGCAGCAGGCAACCCTCCCAAGTATGTTTACAAGGAAGAGGTTCCCGCAAACGAAATCGCTGAAGAGAAGGCAGTTCTGGTTCAGCAGGCTAAGAACGACCCCAAGAACGCTAACAAGCCCGACGCTATCCTGGAAAAGATGGTTGGCGGCCGTCTGGGCAAGTTCTACGAGCGCGTATGTCTGGTTGAACAGGCTTACGTTAAGGATGACAAGATGACCGTTGGTCAGTACGTTGCATCCGTTGCTAAGGAAATCGGCGCAAACATCAAGGTTGACTCCTTCAAGATCTTCGAGAAGGGCGAAGGCATCGAAAAGCGCGAAGAAGACTTCGCTGCTGAGATCGCTAAGATGGTCAACGGCTAATATATAAAAAATCCCCCATCGGGGGATTTTTTATTTTACTGTGGGGGACCTTCTTGAAAGAAGGTCCCCCACGCCCCCTCAAGAACTTTTGTAAACGCGCCAAATGCTTGGCGCGCGATTCTTTTTACGGGGGAGGGCATTCCTTCAAAAAATTCACAAAAAGTTTGTCTATTGCTATTTACAAACGGGCGTTTTTGTTGTACAATAGACTTGTGAAACTATACGATAGCAAAGGAATGAGAATCGATGAAAAATCAACCGAAACGAATCCTTTTGAAGATCTCCGGTGAGGCGCTTGCCAAGGATTCCGATTTTACCTTCAACTTTGATAAAGTGCGTGAAATTTGTGACGTGATCTCCCGTTGTGTTCAAAACGGTGTTCAGGTAGCAGTGGTTTGCGGCGCAGGCAATATCTGGCGCGGCAGACAAGCAGAAAAGAAAATGGATCGCGTACGTGCCGATCACATGGGTATGCTGGCAACCTGTGTCAACGCTCTGTGTATTGTGGACTTCCTGCAACAGGCAGGTACTCCTGCAGTGGCACTCTCCGCTGTATCCATGGAGCCCGCTTTTGTAGAGGGTTATACCAAGGAAAAGGCAGTTGCTTATTTGGAAGAGGGAAAGGTAGTTGTTTTTGCAGGCGGTACCGGCAATCCCTGCTTCTCCACCGACACTGCGGCAGTTCTGCGTGCGGCTGAGATCGAGGCAGACCGTGTTCTCTTCGCTAAGGCAGTCAGCCACATCTACAACCGTGACCCCAAGGATACCGGTAGTCCCGAACCTCTTTATAAATATGAATACCTCAGCTTCAAGGATATCTTGAAGTACGGTCTTACCGCAATCGACATTACCGCAACCGCATTCTGCATGGCAAACGATCTTCCTATCTATGTCTTTGGCATGGACGATCCCGAAAACATTCTCCGTGCGGCAGCAGGCGAGGTAGTGGGCACCATCGTTTACGGTGGCAAGTCCAAGATTCTGGAAGAAATCTGATCGGGGCGTTGCCCTCACCAAACCTTCCTCACGAAAGTTTGGATCAAAGAACTTTTATAAAAGCCGGACAATGTTTGTCCGACACAAAATAAAATTATTAAATTATTATAATAGCTCTCGAACGATGAAGTTGGGGAGATTTGGAATCGTTTGTGCGGTTCCAAGGAAAGGATACCTATGAAACTCGATGTAAAGCCCTATGAAGAAAAAATGAAAAAGTCCATTGCCTCCTACGAGGACAATCTGGCAACCATCCGTGCAGGCAAGGCAAACGCTACCGTGCTGGACAAGATCACCGTTGACTACTACGGCTCTCCCACCAAGATCAAGGACATCGCTTCCATCAAGGCAACCGATGCTAAGACCCTGACCATTCAGCCTTGGGATAAGTCCACTCTGAAGCTCATCGAAAAGGCAATTCTTGCTTCCGACCTGGGCATCAACCCCCAGAACGACGGTGTTGTAATTCGTCTGACCTTCCCTCAGCTCACAGAGCAGAGACGTAAGGAACTGGCAAAGCAGGTTCAGAAGTACGGCGACGAAGCAAAGGTTGCAATCCGTAACATCCGTCGCGATGCAAACGACAAGAGCAAGGACATGAAGAAGAACGGCGAGATGACCGAAGACGAACAGAAGGCTTCCGATAAGACCGTTCAGGATATGACCGATAAGTACATCAAGCAGATCGACACCATCACCGACAAGAAGAAAGCGGAGATCATGTCCATCTGAGTTTAGCAATTGCTAAACCAAAGATTGTCCCTGTCTGACAACTATGAAATAGTTGTTGGATGTGAGAGAAATTTTGATAGGGTTAGCAGTACGCCTTGCGTCGCAAGGCGTACTGCGGGAAACTTTTTTAAAAAGTTTCCCCAAGTAAAAATATGTTTTTTAAAAAATCCAAAGTATATTGTGACGAGCGGCTGAGACACATCGCCTTTATCATGGACGGAAACGGCCGATGGGCGAAGATGCGGGGAATGCCTCGCAGTTATGGACATAAGGTTGGAGCCGCTGCTTTTAAGAATGCGGTGGAATACTGTTCCACCATCGGACTGCAATATATGACAGTCTATGCATTTTCCACCGAGAATTGGAAACGCCCTGAAGAAGAAGTTCAGGCGATCCTTGGTCTGTTGGATGCCTATATGGATGAAGCACTTGCGGAACTGGCCCAACATGACGTCCGCATTATTTTTTTAGGAGAAAAAACGCCTTTTTCTCCTGCACTTCGTCAGAAGATGGAGCATTTGGAAGAGGTTTCCCGAAACAATCGGCTTGTATTGAACATCGCCGTAAACTACGGCGGCAGGGACGAGCTGGTTCATGCGGCAAATGTCGCCATTGCAGAAGGGAAAACGGTGCTCACCGAGGAAGATATCGAGCGCAATCTTTACACCAAAGATTCGCCCCCGCCCGATCTGATCGTCCGCACCGCCAACGAGCGCAGACTCTCCAATTTCCTCTTGTGGCAGTCGTCCTATGCCGAACTGTATTTTACCAAGGTGCTGTGGCCTGATCTGAAGCCCGTGCATATTGATGAAGCCATCCGGGATTTTTATGCCCGTAAGCGTAATTTCGGCGGACATTAAGCCACGATTTATGTAAATCCAAAACCGTCCGATGGACTTGCCGTCCAATGGACAATAAGTCCGAGGGACAGATTGTCCGATGGACGACAGAATCGTCTGAGTGACGGAAGGAGTAAACTATGAAAACTCGTATCATTACGGCAATCGTTGCCATTTTGATCTTTGTACCGGTACTCGTCTTCTCGAATACCATTATATTCCCCATTGCCTGCGGTATTT
Organism: Eubacteriales bacterium; assembly: GCA_045645175.1. GTDB lineage: Bacteria > Bacillota > Clostridia > Oscillospirales > CAG-272 > CAKSQF01. The sequence continues at coordinate 11,061 of JAZRIH010000024.1, forward strand.
TGGCAATGGTTGCAGCAGGAGAGATCCTTTCTTGCGTGGGCGCCTTGAAAAAGTGGCTGGTGTCTATCCTCTCTTTAGCGGCAGTTGCCGCGGCAATGGTGGGTGTGGGCTATCTGTCCCGTGTGGGCGGCGCCGATACTTATCAACAACTGCTGTTGACCTTCGCCTATGTGTATCTGTTTGCAATGCTGACCTTTGCGGTCTTCTCCAAGGGCAGTCTTCCCATTGCAGATGCGCTGACTGCGGCAGGCATGATCTTCTATGTAGTATTCGGTTTTTCCAGCGTGGTTTTGCTTCGTGAAACAGCTCACGGCGCCTACATTTATCTGCTGATCTTCCTCTCTGCATGGATCACCGACACGGGCGCATATTTCACCGGTGTTTGCTTCGGCAAGCACAAGCTGATCCCCGATGTTTCGCCCAAGAAAACGGTGGAAGGTGCTGTGGGCGGTGTAATTACCTGTATCCTCACCTTTGTGCTGTTTGGTTGGATCGTGAGCCTGATTTCCGATCTCACTCCTCACTATCTCCGTCTGGCGCTGGTTGGTTTTGTGGCAAGTATCGTTTCCATGGTGGGCGACCTCATCGCCTCTCTCCTGAAGCGCAAGTACGGCGTGAAGGATTACGGCAAGCTTTTCCCCGGTCACGGCGGTGTAATGGATCGCTTTGACTCGGTGCTGGCAACCGCACCCTTCCTGTACATTCTGGTAGATGCGCTGAATCTGTTTGCTTAATAAAGACCTCCCCATAAAAATTGAATGAAGGGTTTTAGGGAAACTTTTTTCACAAAAAGTTTCCCTAAAAATATCGATATGCATATTTCTGAAAAGTATATTACTATTTTGGGTTCTACCGGTTCCATCGGCACCCAGTCGCTGGACGTTTGCCGTGAGCAGGGAATTCGGGTAGAAGCACTCTCCGCCCACAGCAATGTGAAACTGATCGAGGCGCAGATCCGTGAATTCCAACCTAAGTTTGCGGCGCTTGCCGATCCCATTGCCGCCGCTGATCTGAAGGTGCGCGTGGCAGATATGCCCGTGAAAATCTTCTCAGGTAATGAGGGCATTTTGGAGATGATCTCTTATCTCACCGGTGATACCGTGGTCAACGCCATCATCGGCGGTGCAGGTCTGCTCCCCACCCTTGCCATCATCGAGGCAGGGAAGAATCTTGCCCTTGCCAACAAGGAATCGCTGGTTACCGCAGGCGAGGTGGTTCTTCGCCGCGCCAGAGAGAAGGGCGTTCCCGTTCTTCCCATCGACAGCGAGCATTCGGCGCTCTTCCAATGTCTGATGAACGGACGTCACGAGGAAGTGTCCCGATTGATCCTCACCGCATCGGGCGGCCCCTTCTTCGGCAAAAAGCGAGAGGAACTGTTGAACGTGACCCGCGAGCAGGCGCTTGCCCATCCCACTTGGAAAATGGGCGCAAAGATTACCATCGATAGCGCCACCCTTGCCAACAAAGCCTTTGAAATGATCGAGGCGGCATTCCTTTTCGATATTCCCATGGACAAGATCGAGGTGCTGGTCCACAGAGAGAGTGTGATCCATTCGCTGGTGGAATACATCGACGGCGCCCAGATCGCCCAAATCTCCGATCCCGATATGCGGATGTGCATCCGCTATGCCCTGAGCTATCCCGCAAGAGCCAAGACCTCCACTAAGCCCACCAATTTGTGGGAGCGTGGAAAGCTCACCTTCTATCCCCCCGATGAGGAAACCTTCAAGCCCCTCAGACTTGCCCGTTATGCCATGACCGAAGGCGGATTGCTTCCTGCGGTCTTCCACGGCGCAAACGATGCGGCGGTGGAACTCTTCCTCCAAAATAAGATCAAATTTTTAGAAATTGCTGATTTAACCCAATCGGTGGTGCATACTTATAACAATGTCACCGCGCCTGATCTGGATCAGCTTCTCTTTGCAGACGCTGATGCCGCAAGACGGGTCATCGAGCTTGCTAAATAAGGCATTGACGCTGTTTTTATCCATTTTCCTGTAGAAAGGAACTAGTTTACCGTGAATTTTCTTACCATCCTCATCGCCCTCCTCATTTTTGGCGGTCTGATTTTTATCCACGAGTTGGGACATTATCTCACCGCGCGGCTGTTTGACGTGCACATTTTGGAATTTGCCATCGGCATGGGCCCCAAACTGCTCTCGAAAAAATCCAAAAAAACGGGAATCGTCTATTCGCTCCGTGCGCTCCCCTTCGGCGGTTTTGTCAGCATGGTGGGCGAGGATGACGACGGCTTGATGTACGAGGACGGCACATCTGTCTCCGAGGGAGGCGCAGGCTCGTTCAGCCTGCCCACCGATGCCAATGGCACCGAGGAGGAAGCTCCCCAAGTGAAGCAGGAGGATCCCCGTGCGCTCTGCCGTAAACCCATCTGGCAGAGAATGATCATCATGGCGGCAGGCGGTGTGATGAATCTCCTTTTGGGCTTGATTCTTGCCGCAGTGCTGGTGGGTTCCATGAAGGTCATCGGCGGCACGATGGTTGGTAAATTCGAAGAAAACGCCATTTCTCAGACCCAAGGCTTGCAGGTGGGGGACGTGATCACCCACGTAAACGGCAAGTCGGTGTACACCCACATGGATCTTTCCTACGCCATTGCCCACGACGGTCACGAGCCCGTGGAATTGACCGTCCGCCGCGGTGCGGAGATCAAGCGGGATGACAAGGGCGTGATCGTGTCCTACAAGGGTGGCAAGGAGATCGTCCTCAAGAACATCACCTTCGGCACCGAAGAAGCAGAGGGCATCGTGATGGGCGTGCAGGATTTCCGTCCCTATCAGGTGCAGAAGACCTTTGGCAATGTAATGATGCAGACCTTCTGCTACGCCCGTCTTGCCATTCGGCAGGTGTGGGACGGCCTCACCGATCTGATCACCGGTCGATTTGGTGTGGAGCAGATGTCGGGCCCTGTTGGCGTGACCCAGCAGATCGGTCAGGCTGCCTCGGTTGGCGTGACCAATCTCGTCTTTTTAGTGCTGATTATTACCATGAATCTGGGACTGTTCAATCTGCTTCCCATTCCTGCGCTGGACGGTGGACGGCTGTTTTTCCTGCTGATTGAGCTGATCCTTCGCAAGCCTATTCCCCGTGAGATCGAAGCACGGATCAATTTGGGATTCCTTGCGATGCTGATGCTCCTGATGCTGGTGATCACCGGCAAGGACGTGCTGAAGATTTTTGTGAAGTGATTTTTTTGGAAACCCTTTTGAAAAAGGGTTTCCAAACCTTCCCAAACCTTCTGAATAGAATTAAAAACGCAATCCAATACATCCCCCGCAAAATTGCATAGCAATTTTGCTTTTTTAGAAAAGTTCTTGGAGGTTTGGAACCTTTTTTCAAGAAGGTTCCAAGAATAAAACAATGATCTACAACGAAATCAGACGGAAAACGAAAAAAGTAAAGGTGGGCGACATTTACATCGGCGGTGATGCCACGGTGAAGGTGCAGTCCATGACCAATACCGACAGCTGTGATTATGGGGCGACCTATGCCCAGATCAAGGCGCTGGAGAAGGCGGGCTGCGAGATCATCCGTATGACCGTCCCGAATGTGGAGGCGGCACGTGTGCTGGGTCGGCTGAAGGAGTCGGACATTTCCATTCCCATCGTTGCCGACATCCATTTTGACTATCGTCTTGCCATTGCTGCCGCCGATGCGGGCGCAGATAAGATCCGCATCAATCCCGGCAATATCGGAGATATGGATCGGGTCAAGGCGGTTGTGAATTCTTGCAACGCTCACAATATCCCCATTCGCATCGGTGTCAACAGCGGATCGCTGGAAAAGGGCGTGCTGGCAAAATACGGCGCACCCACCGGTGAAGCCCTTGCCGAGAGCGCACTGGACAATATCGCAATGCTGGAGCGTTTTGATTTCGACAATGTAATCGTTGCCATCAAATCCTCGGACGTGGGCAGAATGATCCGCGCCAACGAGATCGTGGCAAATGCGTGCAACTATCCCATCCATCTGGGCGTTACCGAGGCGGGCGGCGATAATATGGGCAGCGTCAAGAGCGCTGTGGGCATTGGCTCGCTCCTTACCCGCGGAATTGGCGATACCCTGCGTGTGTCGTTGACGGCAGATCCCGTACTGGAGATTCAGCGCGGACGAGCTATTTTGGCGGCGCTGGGTATGGATCCCCGTGCGATGGTGAACGTGGTGTCCTGTCCCACCTGCGGACGCACCAAGATCGACCTGATCGGTCTGGCAAATGCCTTTGAAGCAAGAATGGACGAGCTCCATCCCTCCCGCCCCGTGAAGGTGGCAATCATGGGATGCGTGGTCAACGGCCCCGGCGAAGCCAAGGATGCCGATATCGGTATCGCAGGCGGCGTGGGCGAGGCGGTCCTGTTCCGCAAGGGTGAGATCGTGAAAAAACTTCCCGAGGCGGAGCTGCTCACTACATTGGTAGAAGAGATTAATTTGATTTAAGTTGCTCCATATTGAGGAGGGGGAAAGAACCATCTCAAACGCTGAAGTTTCTTTCCCCCTCCTCAAACTCCACCCCCAATCTCCTTGGCTGGGGCGAGTTGAAAGATATTAACTGTTAATGCTATTCCCGCAAAATTGCTTGCAATTTTGCTTATTAAAAGTTTTTGAAGGGTTTGGGAAACTTTTTTCAAAAAGTTTCCCAAGAAAAATAAAAAATGCTGCTTACTAAATTGTCCCGTTATACCCCCGATGAGCGGGCGCGTCAGATACTTACGACGGCAGGGGAGTTTACGATCCGTGCCAGTAAAGAACAGCGGATGCTGGAGATCAGCGTCGCTTTTTCTGCGCTTGTGAAGAAGGACGACCTGTACCGTATCGAGGAAGCCATTGCAAAGGCGTATGAACTGAATCTTTGCCGTATTCTGCCCAAATACCCTGCAGAATTGTTTGATCAAAGCTATCTCCATGAGGTGATCCGTGAGGCGCACCGCATCGGCTATGTGACCAACGGATTTTTCCGTGAATATACCATCCATCCCAAGGGAGAGGGCTACGAGATCGAGATCGGCTTCACCCAAGGCGGCGTGGATCTGGTTTGCAAGGCTGGTACGCCCGAGATCATGTCGGGCATTATCCGTGCGGAGTTTGGACTGAATTTGCCCATTACCGTGAAATCCAGTGGCAAGCCCGACGTGCTGTACGAGGACTTTTTGTCTGCTCAGCATCAAAAGCTGTCGGGTATCCGTGAGGTTTCCGAAACTCAGGCCAGAGCAGTTGCAGAGGTGCGTCGCCGTGAGGAAGAGGAAAAGCAAAAAGCCGAAGCGGCGGCAATCGTTCCCCGTGTGGCGACCCTCTATGAAGAAACTTCCGTGGCAGAGGAATCGGAGGACGGCACGCTTTGGAAGCTGGGTCACATGACCTTCGATGTATCCGACCCCCAGCCCTTCTATGGCGTTCCCTTTACAGTCAAGAATATCCTTCCTCTCCGCGAAGCACCCGATAACGGACGCAATATCTGCTTCCTCGGTCAGGTCAGCTCCTATGAATCCCGTGAAAACAGAAACGGCGATAAGCTGATGATGACCATCGGTATTACCGATAACGAAGCCTCCATCAATATCAAGCTGACGCTGGACAAGGAAGAAGGCCTCGCTCTGGAGAAAAAGATCACCAAGAGCGGCAAAACCATCAGCCGTGGTATTGCCAAGGTGGTTACCTTTTACAGCATGGTCTTTGCCGTCATCGGTTCGGTGAAGATGGATAAATTTGATAACGAGCCTGTGATGAATCCCACTGCCATCATGCAGATCAAAAAGATAGATCGGATGGACAACGCCCCCGAAAAGCGAGTGGAGCTTCACATGCATACCAATATGTCCACCATGGACGCTCTGACCTTCCCCGAATATATGGTGGAAACGGCAGACCGTTGGGGCTGGGATGCCATCGCCGTTACCGACCACGGCAACGTACAGGCATATCCTTTGTTCAAGGACCTGGTGGCGAAAAAGGATCTGAAAATCCTCTACGGTATGGAAGCATACTATGTGGACGACCGTGCAAGGGCTTGCTTTGGCGAGTGCCATGCTCGCTTTGCCGAGGACGAGATCTGCGTATTTGACATCGAAACCACCGGTCTGTCTGCCGCTACCTGCAAGATCACCGAAATCGGTGCGGTGTTGGTGAAGGGCGGAGAAGTGATCGATACCTTCAACACCTTTGCAGACCCCGAATGCCCCATCCCCGAAGAAGTGGTGAAGCTTACCGGCATCACCGATGAAATGGTGAAGGGTGCCCCCTCTCAAAAAGAGGCGGTGGAGGCGTTCCTGGCATTTGCAGGCGACCGTCTGCTGGTTGCCCATAACGCAGGCTTCGATACCGGCTTTATTCGCCGTGCCTGCGAGGATCACGGGCTGAACTTCCCCAATGCCTATCTGGATACCGTGGCGCTTTCCCACTATGTTAACCCCGAACTCAAGCGCCACAAGCTGGATACCCTTGCTGAATATTTCAAGCTGGGCGGATTTAACCATCACCGTGCCTCCGACGACGCCGAAATGTTGGCGGCGATCTTCTTCAAAATGGTGGACAAGCTTCGTGAGGAGGGCGTCCATAACGTAGACGAAATGAACCGCGCCATGTCGGACAAGGCAGATCCGCTGAAGCTGAAATCCTACCACATGATTCTCATCGCCAAGGATTTGGGCGGTCTGAAGAATCTCTATAAATTAGTATCGGGCTCTTATCTGAATTGCTTCCACCGTGTGCCGAGAATTACTCGCTCGGCTTTGGACGAGCATCGAGAGGGTCTGATCGTTGGCTCTGCCTGCGAGGCGGGCGAGCTCTTCAATGCAATCCTCCAAGGAAAGCCTCAAGCGGCGGTGGAGGAGATCGCATCCTATTACGACTATCTGGAAATCCAGCCCATCTGCAACAACCGCTTCCTCATTGCCAACGGTACGGTTGCCGATGACGAGGGACTCAGAGATCTCAACCGCAAGGTAGTGGCGCTGGGCGAAAAGCTGGGCATTCCCGTTTGCGCAACCTGCGACTCCCACTTTTTACATAAGGAAGACGAGATCTTCCGTAAGATTCTTTTGAAAGGCATGAAATTTGCCGACGGTGACAAGGACGTGGGACTTTATCTCCGCACTACCGAGGAAATGCTGGAGGAATTCGCTTATCTGGGCGAGGAGAAGGCATACGAGGTAGTTGTCACCAATACCCGTGCCATTGCCGCACAGGTGGAGAAGATCAAGCCCATTCCCGATGGCTCCTACACCCCTAAAATGGACGGCGCAGAGGAAGACCTTCAACGCCTTTGCTGGGAACGTGCCGCCGATTGGTACGGCTTCGAGGGCAAGATCCCCGAAATCGTAGAAGCGCGCCTGACCCGTGAGCTGAAATCCATTATCGACAACGGCTTTGCGGTGCTCTACATGATCGCCCAAAAGCTGGTGTGGTATTCCGAATCTCAAGGCTATCTGGTAGGCTCCCGTGGATCGGTAGGTTCCTCCTTCGTTGCCTCTATGGCAGGTATTTCGGAGGTTAACCCCCTTCCTCCTCACTACCGATGCCCCAAATGTAAGTATAACGAGTTTATCACCGACGGTAGCGTAGGCTCGGGCTTCGACCTGCCCGATAAGGATTGCCCTCATTGCGGTGAAAAGCTCACCCCCGACGGACACGACATCCCCTTCGAAACCTTCCTGGGTTTCTACGGCGATAAATCCCCTGATATTGACCTGAACTTCTCGGGCGAAGTGCAGGGTAGAGTCCATAAATACACCGAAGAACTGTTCGGTGCAGAAAACGTGTTCCGTGCAGGAACGCTGGGTACGCTGGCATCTAAAACCGCCTTCGGTTATGTCATGAAGTATCTGGAAGAAAAGCACATTTCAGTGAACAAGGCCGAGGTCAACCGTCTGGTTAACGGATGCGTAGGCGTAAAACGCACCACCGGTCAGCATCCCGGCGGTATCGTCGTAATTCCCAAGGAATACTCGGTTTACGATTTCACCCCCGTACAGCATCCTGCTGATGACCCCAATTCGGATATCGTTACCACCCACTTTGCGTTCTCGTATCTGCACGATACCATTTTGAAGCTGGACGAGCTGGGACACGATATGCCGACCAAGTATAAGTGGCTGGAAAAGTATTCGGGACTGTCTGTCATGGATGTTCCCATGAACGACCCTTCCATTTACGAGCTGTTCCAATCGGTGGCTCCCCTGGGTATCAAGCAGGGCGAGATCGATTGTAACGTAGGCACGTGGGGACTTCCCGAATTCGGTACCCGATTCGTACAAAAGATGCTGGAAGAAGCAAAGCCCCGTAACTTTGCCGACCTTTTGCAGATCTCGGGTCTGTCCCACGGTACCGACGTATGGACGGGCAACGCACAGGAGCTGATCGCCAACGGTACCTGTACCATTTCCGACGTAGTAGGTACCCGTGACTCCATCATGCTGACTCTGATCCGCTACGGAGTGGACAACGCTCTTTCCTTCAAGATCATGGAAAGCGTGCGAAAGGGTAAAGGTCTGACCCCCGAATGGGAGGCGGAGATGATTGCCCACAACGTCCCCGATTGGTATATCTGGTCCTGTAAAAAGATCAAGTACATGTTCCCCAAGGCACACGCCGCCGCATATAATATGTCTGCTATCCGTCTGGCGTGGTTCAAGATTCACCGTCCGCTGGAATTCTATTCGGCGTTCTTTACCGTTGCGCCCGGTGGCTTTGATGCCTCCATCGTTTTGCGAGGCAGAAAGGGCGTCAAGGAGGAAATGGCGGAGATCGATCGCAAGACCAAGGAAAAGACCGCCACCGCCAAGGATGCCGACACCCTCACCACCCTTCAGCTGGTAGACGAGAGCATGGCGCGAGGCGTTCAGTATCTGCCGATCAATCTGTACCGCTCTGGTGCAAAGGAATTTTTGCCCGACAACGGCAAGATTCGTATGCCCTTCAACTCTCTCCCCGGTCTGGGCGATGCCGCCGCTGAAAAGATCGTTGCCGCCCGTGCCGACGGCGAGTTCTTCTCCCGTGAGGAGCTCCAGCAGAGAGCCGGTCTGTCCAAGTCTATCATGCAGCTCCTTGCCGACAACAAGGTTTTGGACGGCCTATCAGACACGAACCAGATCACACTGTTTTAACCAAGGGCAGCGCCCTTGACCCGCCAAGAACCCTTTTGAAAAAGGTTTCTTGAAACTCCCAAAACTTTTCTAAACGCCGACAAATGATTGTCGGCGACAGATAAAGACTGAACATCTCCTCTCAGATGCCAATTGCCAAGGAAGTGAAGAGAGAAGGTGCCCCGCAAGTACTTGCGGGGCGGGAAATTTATAAAAGTTCTTGAAGGGGTGTGGGGAAACTTCTTTTAAGAAGTTTCCCCATAAACAAAAGGAGTCTTACTATGCTATATCCCATGGAATTGAAACTGATGGAGCTGATTTGGGCGCACGCCCCTGTGACGCTCCCCCATCTTTGCCGTCTGGCGGCAGATGCCATCGGCTGGAAGCGTACCACCACCTACACCGTGGTATCCCGTCTGTGCGATCGCGGCTATCTGCTTCGCACCGACTCCACCGTTATGCCCATCCTTACTCGCCAGCGGGCAGAGGAGGAAGCGGTCGTGACGCTGTTGGAGGAATATTTCGGCGGCAAGCGAGAGGAATTGATTGCGGTGTTGGATCGAATTTTCGATGATGATCGGGAAATACTTGACAAATCCTTCGATAAGTGATACAATATATACGCAAATCATAAACTATTCACAGAACGGAGCAAAACTGACTATGAATCGTATCAAAGTAATGGGGCAGACCTTTGACGAGGAGCGCGCCCTCTATAATCTCACCCACGGCGACGTGGAAAACTGCACCTTTGCAGGTCCTGCAGACGGCGAATCTGTGCTCAAGGAAGCCCGTGACGTGACCGTCAAGGATTCGTCTTTCTCCCTTCGCTACCCTCTGTGGCACGCCAAGGGATTTACCATGGAGCGTTGCACTATGGACGATCTTACCCGTGCGCCTATCTGGTATGCTGCTAACGGTACCATTGCCGATTCCACCATTTCGGGTGTGAAGTGCCTGAGAGAGTGCGATCACATGAAGGTAGTGGGCTCTACAATTAATTCTCCCGAATTTGGCTGGCGATGCAGAGATCTCACTATCGAGGACTCTACCATGGATGCGGTGTACTACCTCTTTGAATCCAAAAACGTAGAGATCAAGGGTCTGAAGATGACCGGTAAGTACTCCTTCCAGTACATGGAGAATCTGCATATTACCGATTCTTATTTGGATACCAAGGATGCTTTCTGGCATATCCAAAACGCCCTTGTAGAGCGTTGCACCCTGAAAGGCGAATATCTGGGTTGGTATTCCGACGGTCTGACTCTGGTGGATTGCACCATCATCGGTACACAGCCCCTCTGCTATTGCAAGAATCTGAAGCTGGTTAACTGCAAGATGATCGATTGCGATCTTTCTTTTGAAAACTCTCACGTGGAAGCCGATTTGATCGGTGAAGTTACCTCGGTGAAGAATCCTCTCACCGGTTACATCAAAGCCGACGGTTACGGCGAAGTGATTCTGGAAGGCAATGTTGCCGAGGAAGGCTTCGAGAGCCGTTGCGAAATCAGTGTAAGATAAAAAATGATGCCCCGCAAGCAATTGCGGGGCATTTTTGGTGTTTGGAGGAGTGTTTAGTCAAAAAGTCAACGCCGCGAGAATTCGCGGCGTTTTATAAAAGTTTTGGGAGATCCAAGAACCCTTTTTCAAAAAGGTTCTTGGCGGAGTTTGAGGCAGAGCCTCAATATAGATCAATCAATTATACTTAGGCAGCCAGTCGCCGTGGGCTTCGATGAGCTCGTCGACCATAGCAACGATGTCGTCGATAGACAGCTCGGAGCCGGTGTGGGGTTCCATCATAGCCGCCTGATAGATGCGATCTCTCTTCTTGGTCACAGCGGCATCGATGGTCAGCAGCTGTGCGCCGATGTTGGACATATTCATCGCCGCCAGCTGAGGGGGCAGTTTGCCCACGTGACAAGGCGTGATGCCGTTGCCGTCAACAAGGCAGGATACCTCAACACAAGCGTCGGGATCCAGGTTGGTGATCAGACCGTTGTTTAGCACGTTACCACCGATCTTGTAGGGCTTGTTGGTAACGATGGCTTCCATAATGTAGGAGGCATATTCACCGGTGCGGTGATGCTGGAGCATATCGGGATCGGTGAGGTGCTTCTGCTTTTCTTTCCAATCGGCGATCTGATTTACACAGCGGCGGGGATATTCATCCAGCGGAATGTTGTAACGATCGATCAGCTCGGGATACTTGTTCTTGATGAAGAAGGGATTGTATTCGGCGTTGTGCTCGCTGGACTCGGTGCAGTAGTAACCCAGGCGGCGGATATACTCGTAGCGCACCATGTCGTGATGCTTTTCGTTTGCGTTCTTTTCCAGAGCGCGGCGGCGGATCTCGGGATACAGGTCATTGCCGTCCTTGTCGTAGATTTCCAGAAGCCATGCCATGTGGTTGATGCCGGCGATCTTGTCTACACGGCCCTCAACCTTGTCGCCCATGCCCAGACAGTGGAGCAGATGAGCAGAGCAGTGCTGTACGCTGTGGCAAAGACCGACGGTCTTCACACCGGTGTAACGGAGCATATAGCCGGTGAGCATTGCCATGGGATTGGTGTAGTTCAGGAAGAGTGCACCCGGGCATACCTCTTCCATATCCCGTGCAAAGCCTTCCATCACAGGGATGGTACGCAGGGCACGCATGATGCCGCCGATGCCAACGGTGTCGGCAATGGTCTGGCGCAGACCGAATTTCTTGGGGATCTCAAAGTCGATGATGGTGCAGGGATCGTAGCCGCCTACCTGAATGGCGTTGACTACGAAATTGGCACCGCGCAGAGCGTCCTTGCGATTTTCTACGCCGCAGTAGCCGTAGATCTTGGCGCGGCCCTGGTTGATCTCGCCGTTGATGGCTTCAATCAGCAGCTTGGACTCTGCCAGGCGGATGGGATCAATATCGTACAGCGCGATCTCGCACTCGCGGAGGGAGGG
>JAZRIH010000025.1:0-3744 GCA_045645175.1 Eubacteriales bacterium
TATCAAGAGCAGGTCATGCAGATTTGCCGCAAGGTGGCAGGCTTTTCCTATGGCAAGGCGGATTCGGTGCGCAAGGCAATGTCTAAGAAAAAGCCCGAACTGCTGGAGCAGATGCGTAGCGATTTTCTTCGCGGTGCCAAAGAGCATTTCGTGGATGTTAAGCTTGCCAATGAACTCTTTGATGATATGGCGTCCTTCGCCAAATACGCTTTTAATAAAGCTCACGCCGCAGCCTATGCGGTAACATCTTACCGAACTGCATACATGAAAGCCCACTATCCGGGTGAATACACTTCTGCACTTTTGACTTCGGTGATGGGTAATCACGCCAAAACTGCAGAATACATCGAAGATGCCGCAGTTGTTGGTATACGGTTGCTTCCTCCCGATATCAATGTGAGCAGCAGAAACTTCTCGGTAGCCGAGGGCGGTATCCGTTACGGTTTATGCGCAGTCAAGGGAATCGGTGAGGGATTTGTCCGTAATATACAGAGCGAGCGCAAATTCCGTCCTTTTGAAAATTTCATGGATTTTGCCCGCCGAATGTCCCCCATTGAACTGAACCGTCAGCAAGCCCAAGCGCTGATCAGCGTAGGCGCATTTGATGGAATGGGAAATACCCGTGCCGAACTGTTGGCAGGCCTTGACAAGGTACTGCAAATGCTCTCGGACGATCGCAAGCGGAATCTGGACGGTCAAACCGATTTGTTTGGCGACAGTATGGGCGGTTCATCGGGTGCCGATCAGTATAGGTTTGATCCCATGCCCGAATTCAGCGCAGGACAACGACTGCGCATGGAAAAGGAATATACCGGACTTTGCTTGTCGGGAAGTCTGTTGGACGATTATACCAAACATCTTGCCGCATTGGAGCCTGCTTCTTTGGCAGATATTCTCCGTTCCTTTGATGAGGAAGGGGAGGCGGTAGAAAATGCTCCTTATAAAGACAACCAGTCTGTGACCATCGCGGGTGTGCTGGAAAAGATCACGCGAAAGTCCACCAAAAACGGCGATGCAATGGCATTTGCGCAGTTGGAAGACAAGTTGGGTGCGGCTGAATTGATCATATTCCCCAAGCAGTTCGAACGATTCGCTCCTCTTTTGGCAACCGATCGTGCGGTGTGGGCGAGTGCTACCATCAGTGTAAAGGATGACCAAGGTGCTAAGCTGATTGTAAATGAGTTGGGACCATTGGTATCTGATGAAGATTGGAATCCTTCTGCCACGATCCCCATGCCTTCCCGTCGGCAAAATACACGGCAAGAGAAAATGGCTGTGTCTGCGCCAAAGTCCGACCCGAAACCGATGCAGGAGCCAAGCCGTCCTCAAGTGCAACCCGTGCCTGCTGTACAGCCGTCACGTACTACGCCTGCTGTCAATACAGCACCTACCGTAAACGCCAATCCCAACGCAGAGCAAAAGCTTTATTTGCGCGTGGAAAGCATGGATAGCCCCAAACTGAAAAAAGCACTGTTGCTGTGTGAGATTTTTTCAGAGGGCAGGGCACAAGTGATTCTCTACGATATGTCCAGCGGAAAATATATCCGTACGAAGGGAATAAGCGTACTGGCATCTCCCTTTGTTTTGAGAGAGCTTTCGGAGATTTTGGGTGCGGAAAATGTAGTGCTCAGGTGATTTGACAAAAACAGTTGACAGCCATGAAGTTTTGTGGTATAATAGCATCAAATGATGGATTTGGGGCATACTCTACAATAAATGTTTTAGAAGTTGATACAGTTTATTCACGGAGATTTCAAATTCATACAGTACAATTATTATACAGGATATACTTACCATAGATATGTCCGTGATCAGATGAAATGGGGAGGTTTGCATAATTAGTGAAACGCATGACACCCAAAAAGAAAAAGAAAAATACTCAGCAAGAAGCGCAAGAGGCGACGCATTTTATATTTAAATTGGTTCTTAAAACGTTTTTAGGAATCTGTAATGTCCTGATGACCATCCTTTTGATCGGATTGGTAGCAGGATGTGTGGTCGGCTGTGCCTTTTTGATCTACGTGTCCAATCACATTGACTCCAGTGTTGATGACATCATCGTTACATCGGGTAAGCAGGATTCTACCACCCGACTATTTTACTATGATGCTGACGGTCAACTTGTGGAGGCAGAGAGTGAGCGATTGGTAGGCGGCACGAACCGTCTGTGGATCTCCTACGACGAGATGCCCGACGACTTGATCAATGCGTTTGTCGCCATCGAAGACAAACGTTTCTGGGAGCACCAGGGTGTTGACTGGATCACTACCATCCAGGCAACCTTGAAATACTTCTTGCCTATGGGCGGTAAGCCCGGCGGCTCTACCATCACCCAACAGCTTGTAAAAAACGTTACGGGTGACGATGATTATACCATTCAGCGTAAGGTGCAGGAAATCTTCAAGGCACTGAATCTGGAAAAGGAAAAAGAGAAGGTTGAGATCATTGAAATGTATCTCAATACCATCTACCTTTCTCAGCGTTGTAACGGTGTGCAGGCTGCTGCAAACCGTTATTTCGGCAAAGATGCCAGCGAGCTCACCTTGGTAGAATGTGCCGCAATTGCGGGAATTACCCAGTTCCCCACCAAATGGGATCCTTATATCAATCCCGAAAACAATAAATACCGCCGCAATGTCATCTTGAAAGAGATGTACAAGCAAGGCTTTATTACCTACGCTGAGTATGAAGAAGCGTACAATAAAGAATTAGTGCTGGCAGGGGATAGTGAATCGGAAAACGAAACTCAATCTCCTTCCTCGGGTACTACCTCTTGGTATACAGACGTAGTCATTGAAGATGCGGCGCAGTTGCTCATGGAAAAGTATAACGTGAATTATCAGATCGCCGTACAAATGGTTTACACCGGCGGTTATACCATCGTTACTGCCATGGATACTGAAATGCAGGATATGCTGGAATCCTATTATGCTGATCCTGACCTCATTAAGGATACTAATAAGGTTGTTATCAAGCAGTCCTCTATGCTGATCATGGATCAGGAAAACGGCAATGTCCTTGCGTTGGTTGGCGGTAGAGGTGAGAAGGTAGATACCCGTGTACTCAACCGTGCGACTCAATCCAAGCGTCAGCCCGGATCTTCCATTAAGCCGATTGCGTCCTACGCACAGGCGATGGATATGGGCTTTATCACCTACGGTTCGGTTCTTGACGATACGCCCTACAATTTCGGTGACCGTATCGTTTCGTCGAGCGGAACAGTCAAGTATTCAAAGTCCAGCGGATGGCCTCAAAACTCCAACAGAAAATATGCTGGTTTGATGACGATTGACTATGCATTGCAGGCGTCTAAGAACACCATCGCTGTAAAACTGCTGTCGCAGGTAGGTCTTGACAACTCGTATAATTTCCTTACCGAGAAATTGGGCTTTACCAGTTTGATCGATAATGTGGCGACTTCCAACGGTGTGAAAACCGACAAAAATCTGGCTGGTCTTGGTCTGGGCGGTTTGACCTATGGTGTAACCATGCGTGAAATGGTTGCCGCATACTGTATCTTCCCCTCGGGCGGTATTTACCGCGAGCCCCGTACCATTTTGGAAATCCGCGACGGAACGGGTCAGGTGATCGTCGACAATCAGAATGATGCCGAGGTAGTTATCAAGGAAGGCACTGCGCAGATGATGGTGCGACTGATGGAGCACGTTATTACCGGTAGCGCAGGTACTGCTACTTCTATGAGACCGCTTGCTAAACTGGTTGGTGCTGCAGGTAAAACGGGTA
>JAZRIH010000026.1:0-3993 GCA_045645175.1 Eubacteriales bacterium
CCCTTCCTGCAGTTCCCGCTTTTCACCTGCGGCCGCCCCCTCACGGGAGAGACCATCACACAGAACGTGCAATATTGGGGGGACAAGCACAACCCGCAGGGAGATTACGCCTTCAACTATCGCGTATGGAAATATATGCAGGAGCACCCAAACGGTCCGTACGTTTACAGCCTGTGGTCCTCGATTCCCAGTGACCCGAACGAATTCCCGCTTTGGCGCAAATATTTTAAGCTGTATGAGCCGATGGTAGAAGAAAACTCCGTTGCTTATATTGAGCTGCGCGAGTGTGAGGACATCCTCTCGAATCTTTCCGGCGCGATCTATGCTTCCATGTTCGTCAACGAAGAAAAATATCTTGTTCTGTCCAACTTCACCGGCAGCGATTACGAGTTAAAACTCGCCGATGCGTGGACAAACAGAGAAACAGGCGAAACAAAATCCACGTTCACCGTAAAAAACGAAGCCATCATTTTTCTTAAAAAATAATTATTGCAGCTTATGAAATATTTAACACTTGAACAGCATCGTGCAAGGATCGAAAACATCCAAAGTGCCGAAAAAAGCAACAAAAAATATTTTGCGCGCCACCGTATTTACAACTATCTGGCGGGACAAGTCACCTACAACCTCGGGGACTATCCCGCAAGGTTTTCCATCGCCCCCACCGAGTACGATTACACGCTTTTAAAGCAGTTTGCGGATCAGGGCATCGGACTTGTGCAGGTACACGAGGAATGGAACGATTCCATCCACCATCTGGGCGCGGACAAATACTCCTCCCACGATCCCGAGGGGATGCGCAAATTTATTGATCTGTGTCACGATCTCGGTTTGAAGATCATTCCCTATGCTTCCACCGGTATGATCGATGAGCGAGACCCCGATTTCAAGGAATCCTTCTGCCGTTTGGAGTCCCGTTTGGCACAGACCTACTTCAATTACCGCAAATGCTACGCCGGAAGCGCCGAATGGCGCAAATTCCTCCTGCCGCGAATGGTTGCGATCTTGGAGGATTACGGCTTCGACGGTCTTTACAACGATATGGGATACGACGGCGAGCGTTTTGCCAGATACGAGGCAATAAAGCGCGGAAGCCTTGATTTTACTACACCTTACGACCCCGAGCTCGAGGATCTGCTTGGCATGATCTACGGCGAGATCAAAAAGCGCGGCGGTATTTACAAGCTGCATCGCGGGCATAATGACGCGCCCCCCACAAAGGACCGTGTATACGATTATCTTTGGATCGGTGAAAGCATCACCGACCCTGTGATAGGCTCGGGCAAGGAGCTGATGCAATACGTTGTTCCATGCCCCGACCACGGGCGCGCAGGTGTTGACAAAACCAACGCGGGCGAGCTCCCCTATATCAAGACCATTCCCTTTATGCAGTTCCCTCTGCTTACCCACGGCAGACCGCGACGCGGAGAGTCCATTGACGTACCGGGCGTGGAATATTTCTCCAAGACCGGTGAGAAATCCGAGTATGATTACAACCGCCGCATTCGCGAATACAACAAGACCCATCCCAACGGTCCGTTCGTGCTCAGCGGTTGGTCCTCCGTTCCGCCCCAAGAGGGTGAATACGAGACCTGGAGCAAATATTTTGCCCTGTATCGCCCGATGGTGGAGGAAAATACGGTCGCTTACATCGAGCTTCGCGATTGCACGGATGTTCTTTCTGCCATTCCCGAAAAGCTTTACGTTTCCATGTTTGTAAACGAGGAAAAATATCTGGTCGCCTCTAACTTCACAGGAAGCGAGCAAACCGTTAAGCTCGCCGTTCCGTGGACAAACAGACAAACCGGCGAGCGCAAGGACCAATTCATTTTGCCCAATGAATCCATCCTGTTTTTAAAGAATTAACGAAAAAGAGCGGACGATAAGTCCGCTCTTTTTGCTACGTTTTGCTATTTAATATCAATCGCAATTTTCCCAGTTGTGGTAGACGTTCATAACGTCATCATCCTCTTCCAGCATTTCGATCAGAAGACCCATAAACTTCAGATCATCCGCTTCGCTGAGCGTAACGGAGGTAGAAGCGATCTTATCCTTTTCGGCGGAAAGAACAGGATAGCCTGCGCCCTCCAACGCTTCCTTTACGGCATAGAGATCCTCCACAACGGTATAGATCTCAAATACGCCCTCGCCTGCTGCAAAATCCTCTGCGCCGGACTCCAGCGCGGTCTCCATGAGCTTGTCCTCGTCAATATCGCCATCCTCGTTATTCACGATGATAACGCCCTTGTCCTCAAAGAGGAAGGACACGCAGCCGGAAGTACCCATATTACCGTGATACTTATTGAAGTAGGAGCGCACGTTACCTGCGGTTCTGTTGCGGTTATCGGTCGTCGTCTCAACGATCACGGCAACGCCGCCGGGGCCGTAGCCCTCGTAAGTAATTTCCTCGTAATCCTCGCCCGTGCTCCCCATTGCCTTCTTGATGATACGGTCAATGTTGTCATTGGGCACGTTGTTGGATTTTGCCTTTTGGATCAGATCGCGCAGCTTGGAGTTGGACGTAGGATCTCCGCCGCCCGCTTTAACCGCAACAGCGATCTCCTTGCCGATCTTCGTGAAGACCTTCGCCTTCTGCGCGTCGGTCTTTTCCTTTTTGTGCTTGATATTCGCCCATTTGCTATGTCCGGACATATTTCTATTCTCCTTAAATTTTTTCCATGGTTTTCAGGCAGATCAGCGGGAATGCATTGCCAAGAACGATATTGGCAGCACGGGTGATCGCCACGCGCGTTGCGCGCACATCCGCATCCTCAGCGGAGAGGATCGGACAATTGTGATAGAAGCGGTTAAATGCAGCTGCCACATCCAAAATATAACGCGTGATAACGGAGGGCTCGTAATCTGCGATCGCACTCTGTACGCGTTCGGGGAATTTGGCAAGGATCTTGAGCAGGGATGCTTCATCGGCACTGGTGATCTTCATTTCACCCTCGCACTCCCCTGCACGGCGCAGCACGGCACAGGTACGCGCGTAGGTATACTGTGCGTAAGGCCCGGTGTTACCGTCGAAGTTCAGGGCATCCTCCATCACAAAATTGATATCCTTAATGCGGCTGTTGGAAAGATAGTAGAATACGATCGCGCCAACGCCGACAGCCTCTGCGATCTCAGCCTTGTTTTCAAGGTTGGGATTCTTTTGTTCCATAATGGAGGAGACCTCCTCGATCGCCGCCTTAAACAGGTCCTTGAGCAGCACAACGTTACCCGTACGGGTCGCAAGCTTTGCACCGTTGATGCTGACCGTACCGTAAGGAACGTGAACAAGCTCGTCGTGCCAATCATAGCCCATCATCTCAACGACCTTGAACCACTGTGCGAAATGCAGGCTCTGTCCCGCAGAGGTCACGTAGATCGCCTTATCAAAATTGTACTCGTTTTTGCGGTAAACGGCAGCGGCAATATCTCTTGTGGGATAGAGCGTAGAGCCGTCGCGCTTCAAAATCAGGCAAGGAGGCATATTGTAGGGGGCAAGATCCACGATAGAAGCACCGTCGTCGATCTTTAAAAGCCCCATATCGCGCAGCTTCTGCACCTGAGCGGGCATTTTATCGGTATAAAAGCTTTCGCCCTTGTAGCTGTCAAATTCAATGCCGAGCTGCTTGTAGGTCTTCTGATATTCTTCAAGGCTGATTTCAATAAACCACTTCCAAAGTGCCAGATTTTCCTCATCGCCGATCTCCATCTTATGAAACTCTGCTCTCGCCTCGTCGGCAAGGTCGGGACGCGCAGGAATACCTTGCTCCTCGTCGCCCTTAATGCTATTGTTGATGCGGACGTAAAGCTCAACGAGCTTGTCAATTCCGCCCTCCTCGATCTGCGCCTTGTCGCCCCAAAGCTTGTATGCGACGATAAGCTTTCCGAACTGTGTTCCCCAGTCACCGAGATAGTTTATACCAACGCACTTAAATCCCGCAAACTCGTGAAGCTTCTTCAAGGAGTGCCCTATAACCGTAGTGCCGAGATGTCCTATAT
>JAZRIH010000027.1:0-2558 GCA_045645175.1 Eubacteriales bacterium
GCTTTGCAGTAGGTATCGTAGATAAGAAAAAGATCATCGACAAAGAGAGAATGGCAGCAGGCGACGTTGTGATCGCTCTGGCATCTACCGGTATCCATTCCAACGGCTTCTCTCTCTGCCGTAAGGTATTTGATATTGACAACAATCCTCCCAGTCTGTACGCTCCTCGTGAAGAACTGGGCGGCAAGAGCGCAGCAGAAGCTCTGCTGGTGCCTACCAGAATTTACGTGAAGTCCGTACTGGCACTGCTGGAAAAGGTTGACGTAAAGGGTATTTCCCATATCACCGGCGGCGGCTTCTACGAAAATATTCCGAGAAGCATTCCCAACGGTCTGTGCGCTAAGATCAACAAGTCCGCAGTAAAAGTGCTTCCCATCTTCGATCTCATTGCCAAGGAAGGCAACATCCCCGAGCGTGATATGTTCAACACCTACAACATGGGCGTTGGTATGAGCGTAGTAGTTCCCGCAGATCAGGTTGATACTGCTCTGGAAATCCTGCGTGCAAATGGCGAGGATGCATACGTGATCGGTGAGATCATCACCGGCGACGACGAAAAGATCGAGATCGTCTAATATGACCAAGAAAACAAGAATTGCCGTCTTTGTGTCGGGCGGCGGAACCAATTTGCAGGCACTGATGGATGCCGCCGATGCGGGCATCCTGCAGAGCGGTGAGATTGTGCTGGTAATCGCCAGCAACCCCACCGCATACGCTCTGGAACGGGCATCCAAGAAGGGAATCGCTACTGCTGTCGCATGGAAAAAGCAGCTCGGTTCTCAGGAAGCCTTTGAAGCAGAGATTTCCGCTAAGCTGGCTGAATATGAGATTGATCTCATCGTTCTGGCAGGCTTTATGAACATTCTTTCGGCAGACTTCACCTCTAAATGGCCTGAGCGCATCATCAATGTTCACCCTGCATTGATCCCTTCCTTCTGCGGAAAGGGAATGTACGGACTGACCCCCCACATCGCCGCTCTGGAGAAGGGCGTAAAGGTAACCGGTGCTACCGTGCACTTTGTCAATGAGATCCCCGATGGCGGAAGAATCATTGACCAGAAGGCTGTTTACGTGCAGGAAGGGGACACTCCCGAGGTACTGCAGCGCCGTGTAATGGAAGAAGCAGAATGGATCATTCTGCCTCGCGCGGTAGAGCGTGTCAGCAAAGAACTGGCAGACGCATAACACTTACTTAGTAACTATTAACTTGAATAGGAGAATCAACATGAACGTATACGAAACCCACACCATCGGCTCTTTGCTGGTTGACAACACTTATCCCGGCAGAGGCGTTATCATGGGCAAGTCCGCAGACGGCAGATCTGCGGTAATCGCCTACTTCATCATGGGCAGAAGCGCAAACAGCCGCAATCGTGTATTTGTAGAAAAGCCCGATACCCATGAAGTTATCATTTATCCCTTTGATGCATCCAAGGTGGAGGATCCTTCGCTGATCATCTATTCTCCTGTTCGTGTTTGGGAGAACAAGCTGATCGTTACCAACGGCGACCAGACCGACACTGTATACAATTTTGTGAAAGATGGCAAGTCCTTTGAGGAAGCTCTGGAAACTCGTGAGTTCGAGCCCGATCCTCCCAACTTTACTCCCCGTATCAGCGGTATGATCACCTTTGCAAACGGCGATTTCACCTACAAGATGAGCATTCTCAAGTCTGCTGATCCCGAGGGCACCGCTTGCAACCGTCACACCTACTCCTATGCTGCACTCCCCGGACTGGGTCACTTCATCCACACCTATATGTGCGATGGCAATCCCATCCCCACCTTCTGCACCGAGCCTGAGCGCATCTATATCCCCAACGATATCGATGCTTTCACCGCTGACATTTGGAACAACCTGAACGAGCAGAACAAGATCTCTATGTATGTTCGCTACGTTGATCTGGAAACCGGCGCAGAGCAGAACCGCATGATCAATAAGAATAAGTAATTTATCATATTTGGGGCATCGCCCCACCCCCCACCAACTTTCTTGAAAGAAAGTTGGACAAAGAACTTCTGATATGCCCGACGAATACTCGTCGGGCACGGAAGTGTCTAATTTCGGCATCGCAAGTATTTGCGATGCGTCAAAAAGTTTTTGAAGGAGTTTGAGGGAAAATTTTTAAAAAAATTCCCTCAAGTAAAATAAATATGAACGAATTTATGCTGAAATATGGGTGCAATCCCAATCAGAAGCCTTCCCGAATCTACATGAAAGACGGAAGCGAGCTTCCCATTACCGTTCTCAACGGCCGTCCCGGTTACATCAACTTCCTGGACGCATTCAACTCCTGGCAGCTGGTTAAGGAGCTGAAGGAAGCTACCGGTATTCCTGCCGCAGCATCCTTCAAGCACGTATCTCCTGCAGGTGCGGCGCTTGGTCTTCCTCTGAACAGTGATCTGAAGAAGGCTTGCTTCGTGGATGCTGTAGCAGATCTGGACGCATCTCCCCTTGCTTGTGCATTTGCACGTGCACGTGGCACCGACCGTCTGTGCTCCTTCGGTGACTGGATCGCACTCTCTGACGTGTGCGATGTAACCACCGCTAAGCTGAT
>JAZRIH010000028.1:0-4289 GCA_045645175.1 Eubacteriales bacterium
TCTTGAAGTTACCGATAACAACAATGGCGCTTACGGTCTTAACGATACTCTTGATTTGACTGTTAAGGCAAATCGCAAATACGGTGGTTTGGCAGAGGTTGAAGGCTATACCATCAGCGGTGCTGATATGTCCACCGCCGGCGTTAAGTTTGTGACTGTTACTTACAAGGAAAATGGTAATACTCGAACTGCCTCGATTCAAATTCGTGCGCTTGCAACAGTAAGACTTGCAGCAGAGCCTACGAAGAATGCTTACCATGTTGGTACTAAACTTACCAAGAACGATTTCGTAGTAACTGCTTATTCTTCTGATGGCAAATCTGTTAACGTGAACAATTTTGACATTAGCGAGAAGAATAGCCTTACCGCAGGTGAACATATAATTACGATCACCGATAACACCAATAACTTGTCTGCTACTTGCACGATTCAGGTTGTTAATTTGACTGCAATTGAAATTGATTATACAGCCAAAAACACGGTGTTCAGAGAGTGGGACGGTAGTTATCACAGAATGTGGTGGTTTGGTACTGGAAACTATGATGTTTCCGGTTGGAAGAATTATCCCGAGTTCGGTGTGTCAATACCTGCGAACAAGAAGGATACTGGTGCAAACGGAGAAGAGATTACCGGCTTCGAAAATAACTGGGCGGCTATCCAGAACACTCATCATGATTATGAAAAGTCAGGTGTTGGTCACAGTAACGATTTCAAGAACAATAATAATTGGTATGGTTTGACAGTCAATGGCGCGTTACCATATACAACGCTTGGTATTAACTGTATTGTTGGTTACGATGCTCCTATTATTGGTTTTGGATATTATATTAACGGCGATACTAGCACTTTGAAATACAGTGCGCCCGCCTTGAGATATGATGAGAATTCTGCCTACGCAGGAAACTACGGTAAGTATGCTGCACACGCGTTGACGCAGTTCACTTGTAGCGAATTTGAACCCGGCAAGACTTATACTGTTACCTGGGTAGCAATGTTTGACGACGGTATTCAGAAGATCTCCGATTGGACGATCAAGATGAAAGCAGCTTCTTCCGCTGATGAGATTTACAAAGAAACTGCTAAGCCGAACGTAAACGTAATCATTATGGCTGGCCAGTCTAATATGTTCGGCGCATCTCCTTTGACTCAGGAAGTAAGAAATCAGCTTTCCGAGGCAAATTATTCCAACGTATTTATCAAGTATCGCAACATCAACTTCAAAGAAGATTTGGTGAGCATGCAGACCTATTTCTACAACGATGAATTTGATATGTACACTCCCGGTATTGGTGGACAAGCAGATAACTATTTTGGTCCCGAAGCGGCGCTTGCGTACTCTTTGGCAACAAATTCTGCTTTCTCCAACGAGCAGTGGTATATTATCAAGTATGCGGCTGCGGGAACTGCTTTGAATTCTCAGTGGACAAAGGCTTGCAACGTTGATGGAAAGAATACTACTTTGACCAATGACATGCTTGACTATGTTCAGAACGAACTGGATCAGCTTTCTGCGACCTATGACGTAAAGATTCGTTCCTTTATGTGGATGCAAGGTGAGACCGATGCTTGTGTTAAAGAAAATGCAACGGCTTATGCTTCTGCGGAAAAGACCCTTGTAAGTCGTGTTCGTTCTACTTTTGCAGCATACGCTACCAGACCTATTAGCTCTGTTCCCGGTTCCGGCATTGCCTTTATCAATGGCGGTATTGCTGTAAATGATGCGGATTTGAAATATGAAGAGGGTGGTCCTAATGACTGGACGTTTGATGAGGTTGTAAATGCCGGAAAGATTTCCAATGGCTATTGGCTCTGCTCTATTCCCGGTGTTCTGGCATACGAGAAAGACGGAAGTGCTCTTCAAACAGGTCCTCTGGCAGGTTATCTGTTTGCGAACCTTGATGCAGGCATCGCAACGCCTACAATCGTAAATCCTGACACTTCAAAAACTATTGCGAACTCGGTTTATATTGACACTCACCACTTGTTGTCCAAGAAGGACTCTGCGAGTGAACATAATCAATATGCTTACTCTGATACGACGGACTGGGCACATTATGGAGCATCTTCAATGATGGCTCTCGGTGAAACGTTTGCTTCTTGTTTGCAATTCATTATCACGCAAAATGGTTAATTATTAGTACAAAATCAGCCGATCCCAAGCCCCTCGCGGGCTTGGGCGGCAATCAAAGGGCATAGGCTCTATGCCTTTTGATTGCTGAAAGAAATTAAATTTAGAAAAAGGAGGACACTATGTTGGGAAAGATTAAGTTAAAATTGATTACAGTAGCTTTGGTTGCCATTGCTCTGACCTTTCTCGGCCAAGGAACTCTAGCTTTTTATCAAAGTGTTGGAAAGGCCACCAACGTTGTAACCTCCGGTAATATTCGCTTTAAGATCCACGAAATGACCGATGCGGGCACGGAATTCCCCGAAGAGGGCGTGTACATCGTCCCCGGTGATATCGTATCCAAGAAGGTCAGCATCGAGAGCGATTGCGAGCATCCCTTCTACCTCCGTTTGAAGATCGTTTACGGCATTGACTCTCAGGAGCTTGCCGCAGAGGATTGCTTCAAGCTGACCATCAACGAGGAGTATTGGGTTCTCAATGACGACGGCTGGTACTACTATCAGGGCATCGTAGAACCCGGAGAGACCACGCCCGACGTATTCTCCCACGTGGAAATGGTGGGCTCCAAGATCGATAACAGCTACATCGGCAAGACCCTGACCCTTACGGTAAACGCACAAGCCGTGCAGAGCGAGCACAACCCCGTTGAGGATGGCAAGTACCATACCGCCGGCGGCTGGCCCGCAGAAGAGTAAGGAGGTAAGCGAAGATGAAAAAGATTTTTGCACTCCTTCTGGTCCTTGCGATGGTGTCTGCCCTGATCGTTCCCGCATCTGCGGAGGACGGTAAGGTCACTTACAGCGGCAATGCAGGCGAGTTTATTTTCGAGCCCGGTGGAATGGATTCCCCCACGGACCTGTTCCCCAATTTTAAGGGCGTGATGCCCGGCGATACCTTGACCCAGAAGATCACCGTCAAAAACGACGCGGACAACAAGGTAAAGGTAAAGATCTATATGCGCGCCCTTGGCGCACACGAGGATTCCGAGGAATTTCTCTCCAAGCTCGGACTTACGGTAGAGAAGAGCGAAGAGAATGAAATGGCGTATATGTTCGACGCGCAGGCCGACGAGACGGCGCAGCTTACCGATTGGGTCTGCCTTGGTACGCTGTATTCCGGCGGCGAGGTGAATCTGGACGTGACGCTCACCGTCCCCGTAGAGCTGGACAATGAGTATCAGGAGCAGATCGGATTCCTTGATTGGGAATTTATGATCGAGGAATTTCCCATCGAGACCGACGATCCCAAGCCCCCCACGGGTGACAAAGCAAATCCCGTGCTGTGGATTACTTTAGCAAGTGTAAGCATTGTACTTTTGATTTTCCTTTTCATTTTGGGCAAGAAGCGCAAGGAGAAGGAAGAAGAGAATTGAACCGGAGGAAAAAGGCGTGAAGTCGCAAGGAAAGAAAACACCCTACAAAAGAATAGCCTTGGCACTTAGCTTGTGCGCTCTTATCATCTGGGGAATTCTCGGAACGGGAGCATCACTGGCTTGGTTTACGGATTCCACCCCCGAGATCAACAACATTTTCCACTTCGCGGAATTTGATCTTGTGGTTTCCCACCGTCTCGACGACGGAACCTGGGAAGAGGTGGAGGGTGATACCAAGCTCTTCGACGAAGAGGCTCTGTACGAGCCCGGCTACGTGCAGGTGGTTTACTTGAAGGTGGAGAACAAGGGAAGCGTTCCCTTTGAATTCTTCACAGCGGTAAACGTAAATGATTGCACCGCCGCCAAAAACGTATTCGGCCAGCAGTTTATGCTGCAGGATTATCTGAAATTCGGAACGGTAGCAGCTGACACGGAAGCGGAAATGAATGCCGCAACTGCCAATCGCGAGCTTGCCCTTACCAAGGCGGATATGCCCCTGCACAATTACGATACCGAAACGGCAGTTTTGGAGGCAGGCGGAACGGCGTACATTGCCCTGATCGTCCGTATGCCCAACGACGTGAACAACGTAGCGAATTACCGTGGCGAGGATCAGCCCAAGGTAGACCTTGGTATCACGGTGAAGGCAGAACAGATTAAAGACGAATGATCGATGAAAAAAATCTTTGAAAGGAGGTAGTCCTGTGGGATGAATTTACAAAGAGTATTTCTATGTTCCGGAGAATGGAAAATGTCGTGAAAAAGTAGTGATCACCCGCGTAATTACCA
>JAZRIH010000029.1:0-9068 GCA_045645175.1 Eubacteriales bacterium
GGATGACAACGACCTTCTTGCGGTGATGAAGAAAAATCTGTGCGGTAAGAGCTATACCCATCGAACCATGGGAAAGGGAACGGTCATTGCACATAATGGAGAAAACATTCTCGCGCATTATGCAGGAGGTGCAACACAGCTAATGGCTTTGGGGCAAATGATTGCTGAGCGCGATCGCACACCGATATATGAAAAATCCACCATTAAGCAAAAGGCCAAGCCGCAGATACAGGATAATCTTGAGGGGATTTCCAGCCAAGATTTGAAAATGTATACTGCCGATATGCTGAAGGGAAAGAGAGTAAAGCATGTCCGATTCGGCGCCGGTGTGATTATTGCCGTGGAAGAACGATCGGGTTCAAGCGGAAGCACTGCCACCATTCGATTTGATAAAAAACAGGAAACCAAAAAACTGGCTCTGCCTGCTTCTGTTGAGAAGGGTTTTCTTGCAATTGAGGAATGATAACTCGGATATAAATAATATACTTGGAGAAGAAAAATGAACCATACAAACTTTCGATTTGCTAGGGAAAACGATACCGCGTTAATTTTAGACTTTATCAAAGCGCTTGCCGAATATGAGAAAATGTCCGATCAAGTAGTAGCCGACGAGCAGCTACTTCGGGAATGGCTATTTGAAAAGAAAATCGCAGAGGTCATCTTTGCCATGGAAGACGGTGTGGAGGTTGGATTTGCCCTCTTCTTCCATAACTTCTCCACCTTCCTTGGCAGAGGAGGCATCTATCTGGAGGATCTGTTTGTAAAGCCCGCATACAGAGGTCACGGACATGGAAAAGGTCTCATCCGAGAACTGGCACGGATTGCCGTGGAGAGAGGGTGTGGCAGATTAGAATGGTGTTGCCTTGACTGGAATCAACCCAGCATCGATTTTTATCGCTCACTCGGTGCACAATCCATGGATGAATGGACGACCTATCGTTTGTCGGGGAATGCACTCCATGCGATGGTGGACATGAAATAGATAGGGAAGATCGTGGGAGAACTGATATGACCAGAGAAGAAGCGTATTATTGGCGAATCAAGCTTTTATGCGGTTATGATAAAAAGTATGACCATTGGCTGGATACATATTTGGAAACAGAAGAGCCTCTTTCGGATATCGTGCTTACTCTTTTGGATTGCCATAATATCAACGATGTTTTGCGCTGCTTAAATTTATACTGCCTTGAAAAGCCCTTTGACGAGGAAAGCGTTTATCGCAGATTAAGACTTGAACTGCGAGAGCAATATGAAAACGCAAGTATCACCCAAGATTGCCTTCTGTCAGAGTTATATCGAATTTCGCAGATTATCCCCGACTGTCAGTTTCAAAATAGGTGCTTGACGTTGTCGGATTATTACGAACTGGTAGAGTTGGGATTTGCTGATAAGAATGAATTTGATGCCATTCTGCGAAAATGGCTGTTTGAAGGCGGTACGATCGATACACATCATCTGTTTGGAACGCAAATATAAATAAAAAAGCAGGATTCGAAGAGAATTCTGCTTTTTTTTCGTTCACCTATTGACAATCTTGTTCTATCATGATATAATAACAAATGATATATAACAATAGTTATAAAAGAGGTGCAGTATGCCGCCAAAAGTAAAAGTTAACAAAGAAGAAATTATCAACGCCGCGGTTGACATTGTGCGTAAAAGCGGTGCTGATGCGATCAATGCCAGAACCATCGCAACTGCGCTGAACTGTTCAACGCAGCCTATCTTTTCTAATTTCGCAACCATGGATGATTTGCGTCTTGCGGTAGTGGAAAAAGCAGATGCATTATGCGGCGAGTGTATGCATAGAGAAATGGAAACCGGAAAGTATCCTGCCTATAAAGCCAGCGGTATGGCGTATATCCGATTTGCCAAAGAAGAGAGGGAACTGTTCAAACTTTTATATATGCGCGACCGATCTGGAGAAATTGTTTCCGAGGGTGCGGGAGTCACAGACGAAATGCTGGCAATGATTCAGTCTAATACAGGACTGACTATTTCTGATGCCAAATTGTTTCATTTGGAAATGTGGGCATATGTTCACGGAATCGCTACGATGTTCGCAACAGGCTTTTTGGATCTTGATTGGGAACTGGTGAGTAAGATGATGACCGACATGTATCAGGGACTTCGCAAACAATATGGAATGGGGTGATCAATAATGGATGCAATCAGAATTGAAGGATTAACCAAAAAATATAGAGATGTAGTTGCAGTAGATAACCTGTGTCTTTCTGTTTCCAAGGGCGAATTGTTTTCTCTGCTCGGCGTAAACGGCGCAGGCAAGACTACTACCATCAAAATGCTCTCCTGCCTTACCCAGCCTACAAGCGGAGATGCCTATTTAAACGGAAAAAGTATCTGCAAAGACTCTGGGGCAGTTAAATCTATTATCGCCGTTTCTCCCCAGGAAACTGCTGTAGCCCCAGGTTTATCGGTTCAAGAAAATCTGGAGTTGATGTGCGGAGTACACGGATTCTCAAAAGAGAAGAAAACTGCCAAAATCGCAGAACTGACAGAACTGCTTGAACTTGCGTCTGTCAGCAAGAAAAAAGCAGGGAAGCTTTCGGGCGGTTGGCAGAGAAGACTCAGTATTGCAATGGCGCTCATCAGCGAGCCCGAGATCCTTTTCCTCGACGAGCCTACCCTTGGACTGGACGTGCTTGCACGCAGTGATCTGTGGGATCTGATCCGTTCCCTCAAAGGCAAGGTTACTATTATTTTGACCACTCATTACATGGAAGAAGCAGAGGAACTGTCCGATCGTATCGCTATTATGAAAGACGGCAAATTGCTGATCTGTGATACCGCTGAAAAAATCAAAGAAACTGCTGGAACGGACAATTTCGAACAAGCTTTTATTCGCATCGTGAAGGGGGAGAGAAAATGAGAATGTTGGCATTTGCAAATCGAAATACCAAAGAGATCCTCCGAGATCCGCTGACTCTTTTCTTTGGACTGGGCTTTCCCCTTGTGCTCATCTTTCTTTTGAGCGCAATTCAAGCCAATATCCCCGTGTCGCTTTTTGAGATTCAGCATCTTACCCCCGGTATTACCATCTTCGGTCTGTCCTTTATGACCCTCTTTTCCGCAACCATCATCGCAAAGGACAGAGGCAGTTCGCTGCTACAGCGTCTGTACACTACACCGTTGACTCCCATCGATTTCATCTTGGGATACACACTACCGATTCTTCCCATCTCAGTTGCACAATGTGTGATCTGCTATATTGCCGCCATCGTACTTGGTTTGGACGTTACGGTAACGATTCTCTATGCAATTCTGTTTATCATCCCAATCTCGCTTTTCTATATTGCATTGGGGCTTCTTTGCGGAAGTATATTTAATGATAAACAGGTAGGCGGGATCTGCGGAGCTCTGCTCACCAATCTTTCGGCGTGGCTCTCCGGTGTCTGGTTCGATTTGGAACTGGTGGGTGGAACCTTCAAGAAGATCGCCTATGCACTTCCTTTTGTCCATGCGGTAGATATGGAACGTGCAGTCCTTGCAGGCAAATTTGCCGATATTTTCCCCCATTTGTGGTGGGTACTGGGCTATGCCGTTGCAATGCTGATCTTAGCGGTTCTGCTGTTCCTGCGCCAAATGAAAAAGACGTAATAATTGAATCTGAATCAACCGACATCCGAGAGGATGTCTGTTTTTATGTGCAAGGCAGTATCAAAAGGTAAAAATATGCCCATATGACGATTTGGCATATTTTTTACCGAATTATCTTGAAGATCAAAGCGAAGTGTGATATACTATTGAAGATGATTATATAAATCGGAGTAAAGCAAATAATGAAATCAAATAAGTTATATACAGAAACCAAAATATTGCTAAGATCAATTCCTGCAACGGTTGTCACACTTTTTTCTGTCAGCGTGGTGTGCATGAACCTCCTTGCCAATAAAACGCTTCTTCAGCTTGATTGGATCGCCCTCGATGGCGGTATTCTCATCTCGTGGTTGTCTTTTATGTGCATGGATATCATAACCAAGCACTTCGGTCCTAAGGCATCAACCATCATTTCTGTTCATGCAGTAATGATAAATTTGCTCACTTGTCTAATTTTCTTTGTGGCAAGCATCATTCCTTCAAACGCCAACGATTATTCCGCATTTGACGGAATTTTCGGCGGTACATGGTTCGTGCTCCTGGGTAGTACGGTAGCATTCTTAGCGTCTGCTTTGATCAATAATATATTAAATCATACAATCGGCAAATGCTTCCATAGAAATCCCAATGGAAAGCTTGCTTATGCAATGCGATCCTATATATCTACCTTTATCGGTCAATTTCTTGACAATTTTATTTTCTCTGTTATCGTTTTCGTATTCTTTGCGCCGATCTTCTGGGACGGATTTTGTTGGACTGTACTCCAATGCGCTACCTGCGCCTTGACCGGAGCGGTTGTGGAGTTGATTATGGAAATCGTTTTTTCTCCTGTAGGATATCGAATTACGAAAAAGTGGCAGGCTGAGAATATCGGAAGAGAATATTTTGAATATATGGAAGGGACGAAATAAAATGAAAGTACTGATTACCGGAACATCTCAAGGGATCGGAAAAGCCATTGCAGAACGCTTTTTGCAGGCAGGTCATACCGTTGTTGGCATTGATCGTCAAAGCAAAAGCATTGAAAATGAGAAGTATGTTCACTATGAATGCGATGTGCGCGATAAAGAAAAGCTTCCTTCCATTGATGACATTGAGATTCTGATCAACAATGCAGGAACGCAGAACGAAGACGACATCAATATTAATCTCAAGGCGCTTATATATATAACCGAAAAATACGGCATACAGCCGAAGATAAAGTCTGTCTTAAATATTGGATCTGCCAGCGGTCATACCGGCGCCGAATTTCCCGAATACTGTGCCAGCAAAGGCGGTGTTCTTGCCTATACCAAAAACGTAGCCATGCGGATTGCTCCGTTTGGAGCGACTTGTAATAGTCTCGACCCGGGAGGCGTACTCACACCTCTTAACGAATGCGTAATGAATGATCCGGAGCTTTGGGCGCAGATTATGGATGAGACCCCTTTGAAAAAGTGGGCAACGCCGGAAGAGATTGCAGAATGGGCGTATTTTCTGACCGTAACCAACACGTTTTGTACCGGACAAAATATCCTTGTAGACGGTGGCGAATCAATAAACTATCACTTTGTATGGAAAGACTGACAAACGCAATACTTGCATGAGCGTTTATCATTTTGTATTGGTTTTCTGATTTCGATCATAATTAACCGATTGTTCGAATATGGAGGATTTCATAATGAAAATACAGCAACGGGATATAGATATCAAGCGGAGCAATATGTCCGCACAGACCGATTTGGCAGAGGTATATGCCCTCATTGAGCGAGTGACCAACAAGACCTACGCTTCTTCCGTTCTTTTGGAATTAACAGGAGAAGACGATGGCTTTGATTGCTATGAGGTGTGCAATAAAGATGGAAAAATCCTGATTCGTGGCTCCAATGGTGTAAGCCTTGCGGCAGGCTTCAACGCTTATTTGAAAGAGCGATGCGGCTACAGTATCGGTGCACTTTCCACTAGCGGTACACTTCCTGAAGTTCCTCCTGCGATAGGAGAGCCGATTAAAAGAAAAAGCCAATTCCTATACCGTTATTTTTATAATTATTGTACCTTCTCCTATACCTATGCCTTCGACACTTGGGAAGATTGGGAAAAGACGCTGGACTATCTCCTGCTTTCGGGATATAATCTGATTCTCAATCCCATTGGTCTGGAAAGTGTTTGGCGCGAAACCCTCATAGCTTTGGGATATACCGAGGCGGAGATTCGCCGCTATTTGTGCGGTCCAGCCTTCTATGCTTGGCAATGGATGATGAACATGACGGGGTGGGCAGGCGGTGCGCCCAATTGGTGGTATGAAGAGCGCAAAGTCCTTGCGGGAAAGATCAATCTGCGTATGCAGGCATTCGGCGCTACCACGATGGCCGCAGGCTATGCAGGAATGGTGCCTGCCGATTTTGCAGATCATTTTCCCGATGCCAAGCTGATCGAGCAGGGAAAGTGGTGCGGCTTCCTTCGTCCTGCGCTGCTGATGCCTGAAGATCCCCTCTTTGACCGTGTGGCATCGATCTTCTATGCCGAGAGCAAAAAGATCGCAGGCGCCGAAGGAATACATTATTACTCAGCCGATCCCTTTCACGAGGGTGGCATTACCCGTGGTATCGATCTGACCGATTACAGCAGACGTGTATATCAAAAGATGACCGAGATCGATGAAAAGGCAATTTGGGTGTTCCAAGGATGGACGGCATCTCCAAAACCCGAAATGCTCAGCGCCCTCCCACAAGGACGGGCAATCGTCACATCTCTTACCGCAAAAGCTGATTTTGAAAAGGATCTTTATGACGGTGCCCCGTGGATCTACTGTGCCGTCTTCTGCTTTGGAGGTCAGTACAATTATCAGGGAGATGCCGAAGGTATTTTGGAAGGCCCCTTCCGCTGTTTGGAGCGGGAGGATGCTAATATTATTGGCATTGGATATATGCCCGAAGGTGTCAACTGCAACGAGATCATCTACGAAATCCTTGCTCATAACGCTTTCGGAAGCAAAATGAATTTGGAATCCTTTATTCCTTATTATCTTAACATCCGTTATGGACTTTGCAATGAAAAGCTGGTGAAAGTTTGGACACGGCTGTGCAGAGAAGTCCTAAACGGGCAACAGCTAGTCAGCGGTGAATCTGCACTTTGCGCTCGTCCTTCCCTCAATGTAGAACGCACATCGAGTTGGTCTAAAAAGCCCAATCCCTTTGTGGATCAGAGCGTGCTTATCGAATATATTTCGGTAATGTTGGAATTTTACGATACACTGAAGGACAATCCTGCATATCGAAAGGATTTGATGGAGGCGACAAGACAAGCACTCAGCAATCTTTCTTGGTATTTCACAAATGGAATTAAGACAGCCTACGGAGCAAAGAATCTCGACGCCCTTTCTCACTTCGGCGGGGAATTGCTTTCGCTCATTGATCTTCAAGAAGCGCTCGTGGGTACGGATAAGGATATGCTCTTGGGTAAATGGTTGGAAAAGGCTAAGCGCCACGGCAAGACCACAGCGGAAAAAGCCTACTTTGAGTGGAACGCTCGGGTACAGGTCACCCTTTGGGCTGATCGGGAAGGCGCAGTTAAGCTTCGTGACTATTCAGCCAGAGAGTGGCAGGGACTCTTGTCCGATTTTTACCGTCCTCGTTGGGAAAGCTTTATTTCCCGTTTGGAAATCTCTCTTCTCACCGAGACTCCCTTACAGGAGATTAACCACTACGACGAGGAACTGTCTTTTGTCTACCGCAAAAAGGAATATCCCACCGAACCTTCGGGCGATCTGCGGATCTGTGTAAACGATGCGCTTAATAAGTTGCGCAGTACAAAGATTGTTTATCAAACCGAAAAAGAAAAACAAGCCGATTTTGAAACCAATGTGTTGAACACACAAGGTACTTGACCTATCAAAATGAATACAAAAGAAATGACGACATCGAAAGATGTCGTCATTTCTTTTAGATTAACTTATTTATACATAGGACCGTAATGCTTGCACGCGGAGAAGTCAGCTGCCTGAGTGTCTTCGGTGCCGAATGCAGCCCAGCTGTGAGGACGGTAGATCTTTTCGTCATCTACATTGTGCATAGATACGGGGATACGGAGCATAGATGCCAAGGTGATCAGATCAGCACCTACGTGTCCGTATACGGTTACGCCGTGGTTAGCGCCCCAGTTTGCCATGACGCTGTAAACATCCTTGAAGGAACCCTTGCCGGTGAGACGAGGAGCAAACCAAGTGGTAGGCCAAGTGGGATCGGTACGGGAATCCAGTTTAGCGTGGATTTCGTCGGGCAGATTTGCGGTGTAGCCTTCAGCAATCTGCAACATAGGACCAATGCCATCGATGATATTGAATCGAAGCATGGTTACAGGCATCTCCGCTTTGCAACGGAAATGGCTGGAAAATCCGCCGCCACGGAAATATTCGTAGTCTGCACGGCACCAGTCGGTAGCTTCCAGACAAGCAGCGATATCGGTATCGGTCATTTCCCAGAAGGGCTTCATGCAACCTTCACCTGCTTCATTTTTGGCTGCGCCGGATCCGTCCAGAGCAGTTGCGCCGGAGTTGATCAGATGGATAAAGCCGTTTGCGGCAACGCCTTCAGGAGCGATATCGGTTACACGCTGACAAGCCTCGGGGCTCCAGTAGGTGCGCACATCATGGAAGCAGGGAGCAGATCCGCTTACCAGATTACCCAAGAGCATGGAGATACCATTGCATACGTCATTTTCAGTAGCGAATGCTACGGGCGCCTTGCGTCCGTTCCAGTCGAAGGTGGATGCGAGGATCGCTTCAGTAAAGTCTGCATTGGGGAGCCAGTCGGTCCACTGTCTCTGACCCTGGAAACCGCCTACAACTGCATTACGGCCCAGTGCTTCTTCATTCCAACCCAACTCAGCAAGCTTGGGATTACCAAAGAGCATATCCTTGATGATAACGGTCATCTTGCAGATGAATTCCCAGTCCTTGTCGGCAGGGATTACCTTGGACTTGGTGATCACATCAGGGAAGTTCTTGCCTGCATTCTTGTCAAAGCCTTCCTTGCAGTTGGCTTTTACCCAAGCAAGTGCCTTCTGATATTCTTCTTCATCATAGATACCGATAGATATACGACGGAGCACTTCTACCTCATCTACCCACTCGGAACGCAGACCGAAGTACTTCTGCATAACATCTGCATCACAGTAACTGCCTGCAATACCCATGCACACAGAGCCAATGTTCAGATAAGCCTTATTCTTCATCCAACCCACTGCAACAGCACAGCGTGCGAAGCGCAGGATCTTTTCAGCAACATCAGCAGGAATGGTGCGGTCAGATGCATCCTGTACATCATGTCCGTAGATGGAAAATGCGGGAAGACCGCGCTGTGCATGAGCGGCAAGAACGGCTGCCAGATAAACTGCACCGGGACGCTCAGTGCCGTTGAAGCCCCATACTGCCTTGATGGTGGTGGGATCCATATCGAAGGTTTCGGTACCAT
>JAZRIH010000030.1:0-4620 GCA_045645175.1 Eubacteriales bacterium
AAGCCAGTTCCTTAGCGAATGCGGGATCGTTCTTTTCTTCCTCAGCGTGGAAACGAACGTTCTCGATTACCAGGATCTCGCCGTTCTTCAGAGCAGCAGCCTTAGCCTTTGCGTCAGCACCGATAACGTCGGTAGCAACCTGAACGGGCTTGCCCATGAGCTCGGACAGCTTAGCTGCGATAGGAGCCAGAGAGAACTTCTTCACGTCGCCCTTTGCCTTTTCCAGAGCAGCAGCGGTAGCAGCAGCCTGTTCTTCTACAGGGAGAGCCTCGATCTTCTTCTTTTCCTTCTTATCCAGCTTAACGGTAGCGTTGAAAATGTTGTGGGGACGACCCATGTGAGAGCACAGGATCACAGCAGCACCCTGGTCAGCCAGATACTGGATGGTGGGGATAGCGCCAACGATACGCTTGGTATCGGTGATCTTGCCGTCCTTCATAGGAACGTTGAAATCGCAACGAACCAGCACCTTTTTGCCGGCAACGTCGATATCTTCGATGGTTTTCTTGTTATACATAGACATACTATTCACCTCAAAATAGAATTGATTGGAATCCACCCATAATATTA
The DNA here is from genome assembly GCA_045645175.1 of Eubacteriales bacterium. Classification (GTDB taxonomy): domain Bacteria; phylum Bacillota; class Clostridia; order Oscillospirales; family CAG-272; genus CAKSQF01. Next base: position 571 of record JAZRIH010000030.1, read on the forward strand.
ACACATTTTTCGGTAAATATCAAGTGTTTTTCCAAAAAAAATTGATGATTTTTTCAGTTTTGGAACAGTAAGCAAATCCCCCGACCGCAGTCGGGGGATTTGGCACAGATCCTATTCGCAGAAGATACCTATCGTTTCCACCGTACCGAACGGATCATCCGGGTACGCCGAACCGGTTAGATTTACTTCCACTGTATATACATAGCAAAGCTTACCGCCTTTATAGGTCAGCGTTTCATTGGTTATCTCATACGAATGAAATTGATACTTATCAGTATTTACGCATCGATTGACATACTCCTCCAAGGCTTGAATCATTTTTTCTCGATCCAACTTGATCTCGCTTACATTTTCAAATTCACCTTCATCCAAGTTTATGCTCACCTGAATGGAGTCATCCGACTGAAAGCGCACATCAACTTCAATTCGATCAGAAACACAATATCCACTGATTGTTTTACTGAAATTGAAATGGTAGGTACCTAATTCCTCACACGTAGGATCCTTGACCGTATAGAAATAATCCTTATGGTCATTTCCTGCCCAATCGTCTCCCCACACATACGTGTGTGTTTGACACGAATAATCATATTGGGACAGATCGGTTACACCGAAATCAGCAAGAACCTTCTTCAGCCAATCCAGATATTCTTGTTCAGTGGTCCAGTTTTTATCAACATTGAATTGATTCTCTTCCGCGATTATACGGTACAGTTTACCGGAGTCATTTCGATAACGCGCTATGATGTTTCCATTCTCCGATCTATATTCACTACACAGAACGCCGTCATCCGCAAGCCACGATGACTTATATTTCAAAGCCACAGATTTATTCTTCAAAGTCAACTGCATCTCCGGAGATGCTTCAGAATCCTGAAATTCCTTATACGCCTCGCTATGCTGCTTCCAAATCTTTGCCTCACTGCTCCAAACATCTGAATCGCTTACCGACATATGCATCGCAGAAAAAGAATCTGCCGTCAGAACAATCTTTTCAATCGAGTCGGGAGTTTGATTTTCGGAACATCCGGAAAGAGCCAATAACACTGTCAGACCCACACAGAATAATCGAGCGATTCGTTTCATATCAGCTTCCTCCTCCGTAATCATTTCTACAATCTAATGATAACGCCCCATTTGCCAACACCTCCCTGACTGCAGGATATAATAGTTGTCGTTGCGACAGGCGCCATCGCTCGGTTTCATAATCGTTTTATTTCAATTATAGTATACAATAAAACAGTTCCGATGTCAACGAGCTGTGCATTTTGTTTACATAATATTTTATGCGTGTTTGTTTTTTGTTGCATTTAACAACACGCCCCCGACCGCAGTCGGGGGATTTTATGAATTCAATTATAGGGTTATCCGTACCGGCAAATTAACTGCAATCCGCTTCCACTACCAGAACGCGGCCGCCCCAAGCGTCCTTCACCATGGCAAAGATGGTATTCTCGCCTTCTACCAGAAGATCCATCAGCGCAGCACTGCCGATGAAATATACGCCGCTTACGTTTCTGTAATAAGAGTTCAGTCTTTCAACCTTGCCGGTCCAGTCAGGCTTTCCGGTATCTGCAGTAAAGTGACGGTATACCAGAGTGCCATTGACATAGAGCGCAAAGGTGTTGTCATAGTGGCTGTAAACATTAAAATAATTGTAATCCGCCTTCAACTCTTCCAAATCCTCGATGTGGAAGGTGGTGGAAATCATCAGACCATGGTTGTCACCTTCAAAACCGATGGGCTGTTCGTTGTAAGAGCCGTTGTCGCCGAAGGGACCCTTGCTGACATCCCAATTCTTCACGTCATCCAGCACGCCCTGGGGAAGGGTTTCTGCACCCAGCTCCCAATTGTAGCCTGCCATGTACTCAGCCATGGTGTCATTATCATAGGTTGCAGCATTTTCACGGTCGCCGTCTACACCGGTATAAGTCATAGAAAATACCTTGTAAGACCAGTCACCGTCGCGAGAAACGAACTGAACGGTTTCAGTGGTGTAATCGTCAACACCGTTATTGCCCAGCGGGATTGCAGGGGTGTTGGTCGAGGGGGGAGTTACGGTAGTACCCTGAGTAAGACCGTTGGTAGTCACAACAGTAGTGGTTGCCGCGGTAGAAGCATCGGTGGTTGCAGCAGGCTCCTTGCCGCAGGATGCCAAAAATGTTGCCAGCAATGCGACGGTCATCAAGAGAGAACAAATTTTTTTCATGTAGAAATCCTTCCTTTCTGCTTTGGTTCATTTCGAGAATCATTTTCGTACATCGGATAGTTATTAAAAGTATAGCACAAAATCCAAGATAATTCAAGTATTTTCCACGAAATACAGCCCCGGAATTTTGCAAGCTCATTGAAAATCCGAAACATTTCTTTCCATCGCAAAAATTCGACTATTGACGATCCACATCCTACATATGCTTCTGCAATTGATCCAGCAGATCGTTTTTTTGATTGGGCACGCCTCTCGTTACCGCCTCCAGCAGACGGGCAAGGGCATCCCCTACTTCCCTCCCCCGATAGCCGAGAGGGGTAAGATCGGAGCCGCGCAAAGCAAGGTCACGCACCGAAAGAGGCACGCCTTCTGCAAGGAGAGAATCCACAGTCTCTTTTACATAGGGCAGGATCACATCCCGTCCGTGGGTCTTTCCGTAAGGCGATTTTCCGGAAAGATCTGCTTCCTTCACCGCAAGCAACCGCAAGGTGCGCTCTTTCCCATACTTGATCAGCAGGCGATGCACTCCCCCGCGTTCATCGGGGAGGTCAATATCGTGGAGAGCAATGAGGGCAGTCACCTCTTCCCGGGTCACTCGCTCCGCACGCAAACGAGCAAGGATCTCCCCCGCTACAGGCGCTCCCTTCTCAGGATGGGTCTTGAAATGGGATACTCCTTTGGCGTCTGTATAGTGACAATCGGGCTTGGCGATATCGTGGAGCAGCATCGTCCAGCGCAGAACAGGATCAGGGGAGATCGCTTGGAGAGCCGCGAGGGTATGCTTCCACACGTCCCGATCATGATAGGGAGTGTTTTGTGGAAAGTCGAAAAGCTTGGCAATTTCGGGGATCGCTTCGGCAATTACATCTGAAAATTCAGACAAAGTCGCCTCTACTGCCTCTCCGCAGAGGGTCTTGGTCAGCTCGGTATACTGCCGTTCCACCGCAATGGGTCGAATAAGATGCTTCCCCTCGTGGATCGCGCGGGCGGTGTTTTCCTCGATGGTAAATCCGCACGCCGAAGCAAAGCGAATTCCGCGGAGGATACGCAGACCATCCTCTCGGAAGCGAGTCATCGGGTCCCCCACCGCGCGAAGAATTCCCTGTTTTACATCCCCCACTCCCCCAAAGGGATCGCACAAGCCTCGCTTGGGGGAGTAAGCAATGGCACCTGCGGTAAAATCGCGGCGAGCAAGATCGGCTTCAATGGAATCGATAAACTCCACAGCATCAGGACGACGATGATCGGTGTACTCCCCTTCTCCACGGAAGGTGGTGATCTCGTAGGGGATGTGGTCAATCACCAACGTGACTGTCCCGTGTTGGATGCCGGTAGGAATCACCGTTTCATTGGCAAACACCTCCATCACCTGCTGGGGGTTCGCGGAGGTGGTAATATCAAAATCGTTAGGCACAATACCGCGAATCAGATCACGAATAGCGCCGCCCACCGCATAAGCGGCAAATCCCGCACACTCCAGACGGTGAAGGATCATTTCTACCGCAGCGGGAAGACTGATCGAAGGATTACACATAAAAACACCTTTTATATATTAAAATCGACGACTATTGCAGATTATCGCCGTAAACTCTTTGATTTTTCAATCTATTCACTCGAGATTGTACCACAGCGGAACCGATTTGTCAAGTACACCGCCCCTTCTCCTATGAATATTGCCGAATTGTTTGTAATTCCTTCCAACTTTGCAAAGTCCCAAAACAAATCTCTTGCAAAATAGATCGATTTGTGGTATACTATTTCTAATTATTGATTTCATCTTTTTGGAGGTAGGTTTTCTATGCCCGCCAATTACACCCATCGTGTGTTCGGCAGAGAGGTCC
>JAZRIH010000031.1:0-3346 GCA_045645175.1 Eubacteriales bacterium
GTTTTGAAGGTTTCCAAAGGGAACTTTTTCAAAAGTTCCCTTTGGTGGGGTGCAGGGGTGGAACCCCTGCTTAATTCTTCTTCCACTTGGTGCCCTGCGCGGTGTCCTGGAGGGTAACGCCCATTTCGGTGAGCTTTCCGCGGATCTCGTCAGCGAGAGCGAAGTTCTTCGCCTTCTTAGCCGCCGCACGTTCTGCGATGAGGGCTTCTACTTCCTCAGCAAAGGCCTTGTCGGTGGCGGATTCGCCTACCAGACCCATGAGCTTGGCAATTTCGGTGAAGTATGCGCCTGCTTCTTCAGCCGCTTCCTTGGAAGGATTGGTCGCCAGCAGAGAGTTCAGCTCACGCACCATCTCAAAGAGTGCGGATACTGCATCGGCGGTGTTGAAATCGTCGTCCATCTTCTCGATGAACAGCGCCTTGTGGCCCTCAAATGCCGCCTTGCGCTCTGCAGAGAGAGGCTCGCCGGAGGTTGCATTCTTCAAATAGAATGCCAGATTATCGTAGCAGTTCTGAATACGATCTACCGAATTCTGCGCCGCCTCGATGATGTCTGCGCTGTAATTGATGGGCTTTCTGTAATGGCTGGATACCAGGAAATAACGGATGGGCATATAGCCGTAGATCTTTGCCACGTCACGAACGGTAAAGAAGTTGTTCAGGGACTTGGACATCTTCTGATTGTCTACATTAATAAAGCCGTTGTGCATCCAGTAACGGGAGAAGGGCTTGCCGGTTGCCGCCTCGGACTGTGCAATCTCGTTTTCGTGGTGGGGGAAGGTCAGGTCAACACCGCCGCAATGGATGTCGATGGTCTCACCCAAATAACGCTTAACCATGGCAGAGCACTCAATGTGCCAGCCGGGTCTACCCATGCCCCAAGGGGACTTCCATGCAGGCTCGCCGGGCTTTGCCGCTTTCCACAGCGCGAAGTCCAGCGGATCTTCCTTGATTTCGTCAACCGCAATGCGTGCGCCCGATTCCAGATCCTCGATGGGCATATGGGAAAGGCATCCGTAGCAAGCAAACGACTTGGTGCGGTAGTATACGTCGCCGTTTTCGGCAGCGTAAGCGTGTCCCTTCTTGATGAGGGTGGACACAATGCCGATGATCTGACCGATGTTTTCGGTAGCCTTGGGATGAATGTCTGCCGCCTCAACGCCCAGACCCTGTGCATCGGTGAAGTATTCCTTGATGTAACGCTCGGCGATCTCGGTAGAGGTCACGCCTTCCTCGTTGGCTTTCTTGATGATCTTGTCATCTACGTCGGTGAAGTTCTGCACGAAGGTCACGTCCCAGCCTCTCCACTTGAGATAGCGGCGGAACAGATCAAACAGCACGATAGGACGTGCGTTACCGATGTGAAAATAGTTGTACACAGTAGGTCCGCAAGCGTAGATCTTTACCTTGCCCTCCTGCAGAGGGATAAACTCTTCTTTTTGACGAGTCAAATCGTTGTAAATTTTCATGATTTTGTCCTTTCCCCAAGGGCACCGCCCTTGGAACCCGGCAGGAATCTTTTGCAAAAGGTTCCTGCACCTCCCAAAACTTTTGGGAAATGATTTTTAGGGATACTTATTTTCTGCGTGGCAAGCAATTGCCACGCTTTTCAGAAGTTTTTGCGTCGCTTTTTTCAAAAAGCGACTGGGGTTTGGGGCAACGCCCCAAATCAAGCCAGCTTATCAGCCAAAGCCTTGATCGCAGCACGCAGCTCGGCAAGCTCTTTCGCAATGGGGTCAGGGATATTGACTTGGTCCAGATCGCCGATTGTTCCATCCCGACGGACGATCTTGGCGGGGATGCCTACCGCCGTGGAGTTGGCGGGAACTTCCTTCAATACCACCGCACCTGCGGCGATTTTGGCATGGTCGCCTACGTTAAACGGTCCCAGTACCTTTGCACCGGCGCCTACCATAACGCGATTTCCCAATGTAGGATGGCGTTTGCCGGCTTCCTTACCGGTACCGCCCAAGGTAACGCCTTGATAGAGGGTACAATCGTCGCCGATTTCGGCAGTCTCACCAATCACCACACCTGCACCGTGGTCGATAAACAAGCCTTTACCGATGGTAGCGGCGGGATGAATCTCGATTCCCGTGATCATCTTCACAAATTGGCTCAGGGTACGGGCGGTGAGGGTGTAGCCCTTCTTGTGCAGATAATGGGCAAGCTTGTGAGCAGTCACCGCATGAAAGCCCGAGTAGAGGAGGGCAACCTCCAGATTGCTTTCAGCGGCAGGGTCGCAGGCACGGATGCGGTTCATATCGTATTTCAGCTCTTCGCACAGGGCGAGGAGCTTCCCAAATGCGGGATTCTTTTTGGCAAGCATCTTCACATCTTTCTCTGTAATATGCAACTTGGGCAGAGAGAGTGTAATACTCAGTGTCATAAATAACTCCTTGGACTAATTCATCGAGCGAAAAGAAAGGCAACAAAAAAATCGCCCATTGTCCCCTTGGGGGTACAAAGGCGAATGATCGCGGTTCCACTTTGCTTTCTCACTCAATGATCCGTAACGGGGATAAGGCGGAAGCAGATACACATTTTTGCGCCAGCAAAAATTTTCCCTGCTTCGACTCACGGGCGCACAACCGTCGCTGTCTCCAAGATCGCTTCCAGCCCATGGCGATCTCTCTCTGGCGAGAACTCTGCTCCGAATCTTCCCGATCACAGTCATTGGTATTATTATATGGGATAAAATCGGTTTTGTAAAGGGGTTTCGGGGATTTTTTTGAAAAAGTTTTGAAAAAACATCCCGACCTTTCGGTCGGGATGTTCATCATTATTTACTTACTCCACGTCGAACCAGTTGAACTCAATCACTTCGCCGTTGAGGAGATACTTGCGAGGAGCGGTAGTGTATTCCCAGTCCAGAGGAATCAACTCGTCTGCCTGCTTGGATGCGTAGGCGTACAGCTCCTTCATCACTTCGATCTGCTCATCGGTGAGAGTGCCTGCCGCGCAGGAGATGAACAGCCCTGTCATTCTGGGCGTTTCCGAAGGCGCCGGCAAATATATGGCCGGTTTCCGTACCGTTGCCGCCATGGTGCGCGAGGCTCACGATTTCATGGGCATCACCGTTCCCGTTGCGCTGCATCTGGACCACGGCACCTATGAAGGTGCCAAAGCCTGCATCGCCGCCGGCTTCACCTCCATCATGTTCGACGGCTCCCACTACCCCATCGACGAGAACGTCGCCAAGACCACCGAACTGGCGAACATCGCCCACGCCGAAGGTATGTCCATTGAGGCTGAGGTCGGCGCCATCGGCGGTGAAGAGGACGGCGTCATCGGCGGCGGTGAGGTTGCCGACGCTGACGAGTGCGCCCGCATCGCCGCACTGGGCG
>JAZRIH010000032.1:0-4517 GCA_045645175.1 Eubacteriales bacterium
CAAATCGCTGGGTGGACAGAATGCCCAGCACGTGGTCCATGTTTTCCTCATAAACGGGGAAACGGGAGAATTCCAAGAGATCGGTGTTGGCAAGGAGTGCCTGGGGACCGTCCTCGATGTCGTGTGCCAGCGTGTCCACACGGTGGGTGAGGATGTCACGGGCAGTGAGATCGGCAAATTCAATGGAAGCGCGTACCAGGTCGCCCTCTTCCTCGGTGAAGTTACCGCTTTCCTCCATCTCGTCCACGATGGTCACCAGCTCTTCCTGGGTGACGGTGGGGGCTTCTTCTTTGGGAGTCCAGATGGGGGAGATCTTGGAAATGATGCCGTCTACTACAAACACGATGGGGTAGAACAGACGCATACAGAAACGCAGGGCAGGGGCAACACGGGTGACCATGTTGTCGGCAAACTGGCTTGCGATGATCTTAGGAATGATCTCACCGAAAATGAGTAGCAGTAAGGTGATCACGGCGGTGGCAACGGTCTGTGCCAGGGATTCGCTTGCGATCAGCTCAGCGGCAATCAGAGTACCAAGGGTAGATGCCAGAATATTCACCAGATTGTTGCCAATCAAAATGGTGGAAATGGATACGCCGAAGTGGTCCAGAATATACTCTGCAATCATGGCACGGCGTTCGCCCTTTTCTGCGGCGGACTTGATCCGCAGCTTGTTGGAGCAGGCAAATGCCGATTCTGTTCCGGAGAAGAAGGCAGAGAGGAAGAGCAGCAGAAGGATGGCGGCAGACATGATAATCACAGAGGTCATACCTTCACCTCCTCGCCGTCGTGGAGGACTTTGTCACTCTCGTCGTAGATATCGCCAACCAGTTCTTCCAGTACGTCCTCCAGAGTGAGGATGCCCAGAATGCGCTTGTCTTCAATGGAGCGCACGAAAACCATGTGGCATTTTTTATGGCACATTTCCTCAAACGCGGTGGTGAGGAGGGTGCCTGTGGTAATGTAAACAGCAGGGGAAATGAATTTTTTAGGATCGATGATCCTGCTCGGCTCGCGCAGGGCGGCAAGCAAGTATTCTCGGGTACGCAAAAATCCCATATAGCGATCACTGTCAGCCCGTTTTACAGGGATACGGGAGTAGTGAGCGTCCAGCAGCTTGGTTTGCAGCTCTTTGGCATCGCAGGGAAGGGTCACGGTCACAGCATCTTCAATGGGCTTGTAGATGGACTCAACGGTCATGTCTACAAATTCCACGGCAGAGCGGATGATCTCGCTTTCCTCGGGCTCTAAAATACCTTCTTCCTCGCCGCTGTCTACGATGTCTACGAAATCGTCGTCAGTCAGAGCAGAGGGATCGTCCTTGGACAGCTTCTTTTTCAGAAAATTGGTGAAGGCGGTGAAGATCAGAGTCAGGGGGAAGACCAGCTTCATGTAGATTCTGAAGATGGGAGCGATTGCCAGGGTGTAGCTGTCGCAATTGACCTTTGCGATGTTTTTAGGCACCGTTTCACCGAAAATGAAGACGATCAGGGTGATCACCAGGGTAGAAACGGTAGAGCCAAGGCTTTCGTTTCCACGAAACAGATCGATGAACAGGAAGGTGCCCACAGACGCGATCAGGGTGTTGACCACGTTGTTGCCAACCAGAATGGAAACAATCGCATCGTCGTAGCGGTCCATGATTTTGTCGGCACGGCGGGCGCGTTTGCTGCCGGCTTCGGCGAGCTGTCGGATACGGAATTTGTTGCAGTAGGAAAATGCGGTTTCAGTAGCAGAGAACAGTGCACTGAAGAGTAAAAGAACGCAGATGAGAATACATCGGGCTGAATTGCCCATAGACAAAAATCACTCCTTCGGTTTGAGGGGCGGACGGCGTCGGAGATCACTCAAAGGCTTGACAAGGCAAACCACGACAGCCGTGCATTGATCTTTTGGGAAAACCAATGGCAGGTGAATCTACGCAATAGCGTATACAAACCCAATTATAGCATAAGCCAATCGGGATGTCAAGGGAATATGTGAATGAATTGTAAATTTTAGGAGCGCGTGTTGTAGGGGGATCTCCGCGACGTCCTGCTTGTCGCCCTTGACAGATTTTGCTTAGTATGGTATACTAAAAGTAGAAATAACCTTCTCGGAAAGGAGCGATGGTATGAATCTGAACAGACTTCGATTCCGGAGCGGATTTCGGGATGTTTGCAAGGTCTTGGCGATCAATTTGGTGATGATTATATTGATTTTGTGTGGTCTGTTTGGTGCTTTGATGGGCGATTTGTCAACCAACTGGACAAATTTGATGAAGCAAACACCTGTAGCCGTGATGCCGGAATACCGCATAGGAGAGCAGTTTGAACACGATGGCATAACCTACGAGTACATCCCTTTGCCCGAAGGTGTGGATAGAGATACGGTGAGGGCGAAGATCGATCTCCGACACTTTGATGGGATACGGCATGGAGAAATTACTTATTTGCTGTATGAAGATCCGTTTGGAACGGGAGAAGACGTAGTGTTCTTTTATCCGTTTCTGATTGTAGGCGGCTCCAAACAGCCCCTTGCATTCTACGCAAAGGTGGTGAGCGAAGGATGAAGACCATGAAGGAAAAGCTTTGGTTTGGTTATATCGGCGCATCGGCGTTGGTATCTGTGCTTACGGTGATCGTTTCCATATGGGCAAGAGCCGACTGGTATTATTACCTGGTTACCCCTGTTTATCTTTATACGCAATTGCTCCTCACGGGAATCGTATTGCAAAATTGGTGGCAGATTGGCATTGCCGTACTCTCCATTTGTGCCCCCATGGGCGGTGTGTTGCTGCGATGGAAAAGCGAGCGCAAGTGGTCGTCGGTGCTGATCTTCACGCCGCTCATTATGCATACGGTGGTACAATTTTTCAGAGTATGGCTGACGGTGCCTCATATGGAGCTGAGCGAGCTGTTGGTGATGGTCCCCTATTTTAGCTCATTTGTCCTGAACTGCATCCTGCTGTGCGTATACTGGTTTGCGCTTGGCAAGAAATAGTTTTGATATGCTCTCTCCTTTTGAAAGCAAAAGCCAAGGAAATGGGAGGGGTGCCGTCACCTGCGGTGAGAGAGGAAGGGAGGCAGTTGCTTTGCAACTGCCTCCCTTCCTTCGATTTAGTTATGACGTAGTTTAGTACGGATTTTGTACCCATTCATAACCCGTTCACATCTTCGTGCTACAATAAACCCAACAACATCGCAGAGGCAGGCGCATCATGAAGAAACCAACCGAAATTGAGACCAATCCCTTTCCCCACTCGGATACTAACCGTAGATTTTATACCTTCGATTACTTTCTCCGTCAGAAATTCGGGGGAAAAGTGGCGAAAATCCCCTTGGACGGGGGATTTACCTGCCCCAATTTAGACGGCACACGGGGCGTGGGTGGATGCATCTACTGCTCCTCCCGGGGAAGCGGCGATTTCGCCCCCGAGGCCAAGCTGACTGTGACCGAACAGTTTGCCACAGGGGTGGCATCTCTGTCGGATAAGTGGAAGCCGGTGGGCTATATCCCCTACTTCCAAGCCCATACCAACACCTATGGCCCCGTCGAGCGCCTGCGCGCCCTCTTTGAGGAAGCACTTGCCCAGCCGGGGGTGGTGGGATTGTCTGTTGCCACCCGTGCTGACTGTATCTCCCCTGCCATTGCCGATCTCCTCAGGGAGATTGCAAAAAAGACCTTCCTCACCGTGGAGCTGGGTCTGCAGACCGCCCACGATCGTACCGCCAATCTCATCAACCGCTGTCACACCTTCGAGGAATTTGTCCGTGGCTATGAACTGCTTCGCGGCGTGGATGTGTGCATCCATCTCATCGAGGGACTGCCCGGGGAGAGTCATGGCGATATGATGGAAACCGCCCGCATGGTGGCAGATCTCCACCCCTTTGCGGTGAAGCTCCATCTTCTGCACGTGCTGAAGGAAACCGCTCTTGCCGACATCTGGGAGAGGGGAGAGTACACCCCCATGGAGCTTGCCGATTATGTGCAGATCGTCTGCGATAGCTTGGAGGTGCTCCCGCCCGATACGGTCATCGAGCGCATCACCGGCGACGGTCCTCCCGACCTGCTCCTTGCTCCTATGTGGAGCCGCAAAAAGTTCGTGGTCATGAATGAAATCGATAAAGAATTCGTCCGCCGAAACAGCTGGCAGGGAAAGTTTTATCGGGGATAAAAGTTCCAAACATGCGCTTCCGGAAACCAAACACTCGTTGTCGAGATGGCACCCATTTTGCGAGAATACATCTCGGGAAAATAAGCGAACCCTTGCAGAGATAAAGGAAAAAGAGGGTTACTTTTAGGGGGAGAAAACCATGGTTTTCTCCCCCTGAAATGGCTTCTTTGCCTACTTTCTTTCCAGAAAGAAAGTAGGAGAATTACAGATAAATTCAAATCCGGACCAACGGGAAGGATTTGTACCCTTGAAAAGAAATTACAACACATTTCCACCCTCCCAACCGCAGGAAAATCCTGCGGTTTGCGCGTGTCAAAAAAGTCCTTTGCCAAACCGAGGGAAGGGGAAAACCATTTCAAAC
>JAZRIH010000033.1:0-34204 GCA_045645175.1 Eubacteriales bacterium
TGCAACTGTCTGATTGCCGCATCTGCAGATTTATTGATCAAATTGGGGACCTTTACCTTTTGAGTTACAGTTTCTCCGCCCGTGTACAAATAAATCTTGCCGTTAATATTGGTTAGTTTTTCGCCTGCTGCAGGAATTTGCGAAGTAACGGTAGAACCCTTGCCGATTACCTCGTAAGTCAATCCTGTATCAGCCAATTTTTCAATGACTGTTTCCAGAGCCATTCCCTTATAGTTAGCGATTTCGATGCTCATTTGCGCTTCTTCCTCGGGCGTGTAGTCACGTTCCACACCAAGGTAAGAAAGCACTTGTTCCATCAGCGCGCCTGCATAGGGCGCTGCAACTGTACCGCCGTATCGGTTGCTGATCTGAGGTTCATCTACCACGATGATAATACATACCTGCGGATCGTTGGCGGGGGCAATTGCCACACACGAACCGATACGCGCTGATTTATCCACATTATCTCGCTTTTCCGATGTACCAGTTTTGGCGGCTACCTTATATCCGGCAACATAGGCATTCTTAACACCATCGCCGCTGGATACGCCTTCTTCCAGAACTGCCATGATATTCTCACAAATTGCACTGCTGACGATCTGGCGCTTGATTTGGGGCTCAAAGCTTACCTGCTGATTGCCCGAGGAATCCACCATGGAGCTGACCACATGAGGAGTAATCAAATTACCACCATTGGCAATCGTGCTGATTGCTGTGATCTGCTGCAAGGGGGTAGTTTTGAAGGTCTGACCGAAGCTGTAGCAGGCAAGCTCTACCGCATTGAATCCACTCAGCGGAACATACAAACCTGCCGCTTCGCCGGGCAGATCGATTCCGGTAGTGGAGGTATATCCGAATGCTTCAAAGTAAGAGTAGAACTTACTGCCGCCCAGCTTTGCCGCAACCTGCATGATACCGGGGTTGCAGGAGAATTGCAGGAGCTTATTGAAAGTCCGTTCTCCATGGCCGCTGGTCTTGTGACAATGGATATTGAATCCGCCGATCTGCATCGCACCGGTGCAAGTGAACTTGGATTGGAAGTTGACTTTGCGTTCTTCCAACGCCATGGCGGTGGTCACCATTTTCATGGTAGAGCCGGGCTCGTACAAAGTGGATACCGCTTTGTTATTCCACATGGCGTAAACACATTGCCAGTAAAACTCATTCTTGGCAGCTTCTTCGGTGGTTCCTTCGGGATACTTGGAAGCATCAAAAGTCCACGCATCCACCTGTTCTTGATAATACTCGTTCAGCGTATACTTATCATTCAAGTCGAAGCTGGGGTACGTACCCATAGCAAGGATGGCACCTGTATTGGGATCCATTACGATACCGGTTACCTTTTCCTTAGCTTTGGCAAATTCATACGCCGATTTCAGCTGTCCCTCCAACATATTCTGAATGTTGGCATCAATGGTAGTGATCAGCGAAAGTCCGTCCTCGGGATCGATACGCATATCATAATCCGAAGGCATACTTGCACTCTGTGCATTCTTGGTAGTGATGTATCTGCCGGGGGTGCCGGTCAGGTACTTATCGTACTGCATTTCCAGACCAAACAGACCGCCGTCGGTACCCATTGCACCGATGATGCTGGCACCCAGCGTACCCAGAGGATAATATCGCTGTGCGGTCGCTTCCAGGTAAATCTGTTCCTGGCATTGGTTTTCGGAAATGTATGCACGGATATCATTGGCCTGTTCCTCGGTAACATTCCGCTGAATGGTGATATCCTTCATATTTTCCCGCGTAGCTTTCTGATAAACCTCATCGTACTCCAATTTGAAATATTCAGAGAGATAGGTCGCTACGTTTTTCTCATTTTTCGCCTTCTGAATATCTACGGGGGAGATAAACAGTCTATAAGTGGTAATATTGGTTGCAAGGGGGTTTTTATTGCGGTCATAGATCTCGCCGCGCTTGGCGGGGATCACCGATTCCTGCTGAATATTATCGATGACCATGGACTGATAATGGTCATACTGCAGATACTGCATATAAAACAGTCGAAACAACACGCCAAAACAGCCGATGATTACCAGCACCAGCCATGAAAGCGCACGTTTATTAATTGGATTGTTCGTTTTCGTTGCCATTTGTTCACCGTTTCTTCCTTTTGATTACATTGTACCGCATTTCTCGGTAAATTGCAAGCAAAATATAAAAAAATATCCTACAAGCAAAATGAGAGCAGGCGGGTGTTTGACTGCCTGACTCTCAAAATTGCTATTCCATACTTATTCGCTGTCGGTCAGAGTATTCCAAGCCTCGATAAAATTCTGAGTAAGCGCAGACATAACGGTAGCGATCACACCGCGGGTACCGTCCTCTTCCACCTCGAATACTTCGATGGAATCATCATCGCCTACCTCGATATAGACCTGATCAGCAGTCTGACTGCTTTCCATGCCCAATACGGAGGACGCATATTTTTCCATCGTCATATAGTCGTTCTTTTTATCCAACTCGTTAGACAGCTTGTCCTTTTCCTGAGCGATCCCTTGCAGATCGGCGCGCAGCTCACCCACTTCTTGGGTATACTCGTTAATCAGTACATAGTTGCTGACCATCATCATCAGAAGCAATGTAGTAACAGCCAACATCAAGATAGTACCGACAGGAAACAGCACCTTTCTTTTGGAATCAACGGTGCTTTCCTTGCGATGACGAGGGAGCTTATACGTGGATCGTTTCTTGTCAGAGGATCTTGCTGTGATCTCTGCAGACTGCAACTGCTGAACATTGCGATCTTGATTACGGGTTTCATGTTTTTGTGGGGTATTTTTCAGTTGCATAGCAATTTCCTCTTTCTGTAGATTCTGTATATATACGGCAAACGCCGATGACACAATCAGATTTTTTCGAATACACGCAGTTTCGCACTGCGGGAGCGGGGATTTTCAGTAAGCTCCTGTTCTGAGGGGAGCATAGGTTTACGGGTAATTACTTTACCCTGAGGCTTCTTTCCGCACACGCATACAGGGAAAGAAGGGGGACAAGTGCATCCCTGTGCAAGAGATGCAAAGGTTTGTTTGACGATGCGATCTTCCAGCGAATGGAAGGTAAGCACCGCAAGTCTGCCGCCGGGGGCAAGCAGATCGCAAAGAGCGCGGAGTGTAGGCTCGATAATGGACAATTCGCTGTTTACTTCAATGCGGATCGCCTGGAAGGATTTTTTAGCAGGATGGTGACCGCCTTCACGGGCTTTGGCGGGAATCGCATATTTGATCAGATCGGAGAGTTCACCGGTTCGTTCGATAGGCTTGTCTGCGCGCGCCTTAACAATAGCAGATGCAATGCGAGGAGCAAACTGCTCTTCACCGTAAGCATATAAGATCCGTTTCAGTTCAGCCTCGGAATATTCGTTAACCACTTTCCACGCAGTCAGCTCCGCATCCTGATTCATGCGCATATCCAAGGGAGCATCCTGCATATAGGAGAAGCCACGCTCGGCAGTATCCAACTGATAGGAAGATACGCCAAGGTCAATGAGCGCACCTTGAATTTTGGGGAGCTCCAATCGTTGTGCAACCGATGCTACATCCGAGAAATTGGATCGCACCATAGTCACACGCTCACCAAAGGGAGCGAGCCGTGCGCCTGCCGCACGAATTGCATCGGCATCCTGGTCAATGGCAATCAATCTTCCCGCGCCAATCAAACGGGAGGCAATGGCGAAGCTGTGTCCGCCGCCGCCTGCGGTGCAATCGATATAAATGCCGTCACTTACGTTGAGGGCATCGATGCACTCAGAGAGCATAACCGAATAATGAGAAAACTCTGCCATAATCAGAAGCCCTTTCTTTTCAACGCTTCTCTCAGCTTGGATACGTCTACTGCCGCCTGCTTTTCTTCGAAGATCTTAGCGTCCCAGATCTCCATGCGTTCACCGCGGCCTGCGCTGATAATATCTTTATCCAAATGAGCGTATTCCCGATAATCCTGGGGGATCGCGATTCTTCCTTGATCGTCTACGTGGATGTTTTCAGCGTTGGTGAGAATCCACCAAACCTCTTCATCCGATTCAATTTCAGGGAGCGAGCGAATCTTTTCTTCAAATTTATTCCAATTTTCCAAACTGTACACGCGAATACATTCACCGGTTATACTTTTGGAAATAACCAGTTCGCTGCCCAATTCTGCACGAAATTTAGAAGGCAGAAAGATACGATTTTTTGCATCGATAGTATGCTTTTGCTTACCAAGCATCTTTCTTCCTCCCCTCAGTGGTTTTTTGCACCATTTCGCTCTTTTTTGCTCAATCTCATTATAAATTAACTCTATTTCAATTGCAATAGGAAGTTGTTGCCCTATAGATGCTTTTTTACTCTTTTTTTCGCTAAATAAAACATCCTTTTACAGCGTTCGTTGAGAGCGAGAATATTTGTTCTCTTTTTCCGTTTATTACCATCAGTAAAAAATAAAATCCCTCCCGATTTTCCAAATAACAGAAATATTCGGGAGGGATTTTATATAAGATTAGTTCGACTCGCGGCGAATCAGATCGATCACTTGCACAGGGAGAAGCTTATCCAGCGCGCGGTCAAAACGAATCATTTCTCTTGCAACGGTAGAGGAAACAAAACGGTATTGGGGAGCCGCGGGGAGGAACATGGTTTCCACAGGTGCATTCAGTAAATTCACCTGGGCAATGGTATCTTCATAATCATAGTCTGCACCGTTTCGAACGCCCTTCACAATCACATCAATCTGATGGGCAATCGCGTAATCGGCGACTAATCCGTCGTAACGATCTACAGTTACATTGGGAATATCCTCCAGGGATGCCTGAAGCATTTCGGCTCGCAATTCAGGAGCAAAAGCACCCTTCTTTTGACTGTTGAAGCACACACACACTACCACCTCATCGAAGATCGATGCGGTACGGCGGATAATATCAATATGCCCCAGCGTAGGAGGATCAAAGCTGCCGGTAATCAAGGCGCGCTTCACTGAGCATCCTCCTCGTTTTCGGCTCCGCGCAGGAGCACGGTAACGTAGGTTCTGCCGTAACGATTGTGACGGTGAAGGGTCAGACCTTCTCCGCCAAAAGGCTCCTTCTGATCGCTTTCGCAAATAAAAATGGCACGTTCAGATGCGATATCGGCACGCAGGATCCGATCAATAGCATCCTGCACCATATCCGAATCGTAGGGAGGATCCAGAATGATAATATCAAACTTTTCTTTTCCGGCCATAGTCCGGATTGCCGCTTTATAATCGGTATTCAGTACGCGAATCTGATTGCTGAGTTTGGTCTTTTGTGCATTGCGCTTCACCACATCTGCGGCCAATCTGCTATTGTCACAGAACATCGCCGATGCTGCACCGCGGGAAAGAGCTTCCAAACCCATCTGTCCGGAGCCTGCAAACAGATCAAGCACCCGTCTGCCTTCCAAATCAAATGCCAACATATTGAAAATCGCTTCCTTGACACGTTCAGCCGTGGGACGGGTAATCTCCTCGCCCTCCAGCGTTTCCAGTCTTGTTCCTCTTGCGCTTCCGGTAATAATACGCATAACTATATCCTTTCTTTACGGGAATCTTTCTTGTTCCCTCAATCTATGGAATTATGATTTATTTCTGTTCTTTATTTGTTCGTCAAAATGTCCTCTAATTGCCTCTGCATCTGTTTGGGAGATTCCCTCCAATGCCGCAAGCTCTTCGACACTTGCCTTTTTGATAGCGGTCAGCGTACCCATTTGTTTGAGCAGCAGCTGCGCTTTCTTCGGACCGATTCCCTTGATATCCTCCAAGGAGGAGCGTTTCATCTCTTTGCCCTTGGCTTTTTGCATCCGTCCGATGGTAAATCGATGGACTTCTTCCTGAATTTTATAGATCAGCACGAACACAGCCTGTTCTCTGGCAATACTGATCTCGTTAACGCCATCGGTAAGGGCGCGGGTCTTGTGAAATTCATCTTTCACCATGCCGAATACAGGAAGATCAATTCCCTGCTCTTTCATCAGCGCTTTCACTACGCTCACATGACCTTTGCCGCCGTCCAGCAGAAGCAGATCGGGGAGAGGCTGTTCATCCCGATGGGCAAATCGGCGGGAAAGTGCTTCCCGCATTGCGCCGTAGTCATCCTGACCGTCGGTAGTGCGGATCTTATAAGTACGGTAATCCTTCTTACAGAGCTTGCCGTCTTCCAACGCGATAATGCCTGCGGTGATATGCTCGTCACCAAAGTTGGAGATATCGATGGCTTCCATCCGAGAGGGGATTCCATCCAGATCCAACAGCTCCGAAAGAGTTTCCAGAACGGTATGATCTTTTTCCTTCTCTGCCGTATACTGTCTGGCGTGCAGAGCGGCATTTTCCTCCACCATTTGGCAAAGCTTATGAAGTTCGCCCTTTTGCGGAATGCGAAGGGTTACCTTGCTGTCCGAGTAACCGCTCAGATAGGTTTCCAGCATTTGACGATCGTCTTCCTCCATCGGGAAGCCGATGAGCAATGTTTTGGGAATATACTCCCGATGGGAGTATATTTCACCGATAAAGGAAGTAATAGCACTATCGTCCAATATTTTCTCTGCGGTAAAGATGTGGTTATCCGAGTCGATCACCGCGCCCCCGCGCACATAATAAATGGCCAGGCAGGAGCAGGTCGCTCCATGGTGAAGCGCCAGCACGTCGTATTCGGCATCGGGCGCGCCTACCACCTTTTGCCGTTGCCACAGGCTGTCTAGGGCATTGATCCGATCCCGATATTCCATCGCCGTTTCAAACAGCAGATTCTCGGATGCAAAGAGCATTTTCTCGGTCAATTTTGCCTTTACTTCCCCGTAATTTCCTCGTAAAAAGGAGATCACCTCAGGAAAGCGTTCCCGATATTCCTCTGCCGAAAGCTGTCCGTTACAGGGAGCGCAGCATTGCCCAATATGGCTATACAGACAAGGGCGGGATTTACCGATATCTCGTGGAAATTCCATTTTGCAGGTAGGCAGACAAAAGGTTTTCTGCACCGTTTTGAGGATCGATCCGGCAATCGTAGCGCCCGAATAGGGTCCGAAATATTTTGCTCCGTCATTGATGCGCTTTCGGGTAAACTCCACGGTAGGATATGGCTTTTGCAGATTGACCTTGATATACGGATAACTTTTGGAGTCCTTGAGAAGGATATTATATTTGGGCTTATGGAGCTTGATCAGCTTGTTTTCCAGTGCCAAAGCTTCCATTTCCGTATCGGTGAGCATAAACTCAAAATCCCATACGTCGTCCACCATCTTCTGAGTTTTCACGTTTTTTTCGTTTTCTCCGAAGTATTGGGACACACGGCTCTTCAGGACTTTGGATTTGCCCACATAGATGATCTTATCTCCTGCGCCATGCATGATATACACACCCGGCGTCATGGGCAAGCGATTGGCTTTTTCTTTCAGCTCTGCTTTGGTCTTATGCTCCATATTCATCCTCCTTTCTCAAAGTAACCGAAAGGCAGACCGCAAGCGGTCTGCCCTACTGAACTGATTGGTTTAATTTGCGGATCAGTCCTTGATCTCTCCGGTAAGGAAGTTGCACAGACCGTCCAGTGCCTCTGCTTCGTCGCTACCGTCAGCAATGAGAGTGATGGTCATATCTTTTACAATTCCCATAGACAGAACGCCCAACAGACTCTTCGCATTAACTTTTCGCTCATTGTACTCTACCCAAATAGAGCTCTTGAAAGAATTCGCCTTCTGAATAAAGAAGGTAGCAGGTCTTGCATGAAGACCAACTGCATTCTGAATGGTTACATTACGGGTTATCATGAATTAACTCCTATTCTCATTCCTACCGATAATCGGTATATTTCTGCTTTTAATTTTCTGTGAGTATTATAGCAAATTCAAACAGCAAAATCAAGTCCTATTTTGAAAAAAGTTGTACAAAAATTATGAGATTCCAGTGATTTGTAAGGTCAAAACGTAAGAATTTGACTGCACACGATAAATACTTCCCACACCGACCGGCATATTTCCGCCTGCGTAGAACCCGTCGCTCCGTTTATCACCGGTCAATCGGATCTGTCCCGTTACTGTATACCGACCGGGTTCAACCACCGATTCAAAGAAAGGATTTTCAAGTTCCACATCTGATTCGATCACTTGCAGGGTTCGGTAAGGCTCCGTAGTGAATGCCAGCAGTTCTCCAAATACACCATTCTCTGTGGTCAAAATGTCGCCCTCTGTCAAAAGCGCATATTCATCTTCGGTCAAGCGATCTGCGCAAAAGCTGACTACTACGGTATCATTGGCAGTAAGCTGTCCGATTTTTGCCAGCACCGTGGGACGCAGAAACATTGCTACCACTGCAAGAAGAACGAGAATAATCAGCAGAAAGTCAATTACATTAAACCGCACTTTTTTCCGTGTTGCCATTTACTGCACCTCCCGATCGATTGCCACAATCTTGCCCGTAGCGAAATACGAGGGGGTGTGAAACTCCAGTTCTGCACCAACTCTGATCGACTCGCCGCCTACGGTCAGTGTATTCTCTTTTTCTTCTCCGCGAACCGTGAGAATAAGATCAATCTGTCCGGGGCATTCCGCATAGATCAAATTGCCCTCACTATCCGTATGCCCTGTGGAAGCGGTGGAAGCTTCATATCCGATGGCAACCACTTCTCCCAATTTCGCAGTTCCCTGCTGATTATACACCGTGTCGCCGATTTTCAAGAAATCGCACTCTACTGTTCCGCCAATCTCATCGATCACCAGACCGAAACGATCAATGCTTACATGAGGAATCACTACACGGTATTCCACCGGCTTCAGCGAAGTATCCTCGCCGGCGTCGCTCTCGGAAAAAACAACGCCTGTAAAGAGATACACCATTGCTACCAGCGAAAACAAAAATATAATTGCAATCACCGCATCTACCGGATTCAGCTTCCGAAGGCGGGATTTCAGTTTCAGTTTCCCGTTATCTTTCATCCTATCTGATGTCCTTTCTTCTTTCTATCCACTCCGCACTCATTCTTTTTCACTTGATTTCGTGAAAATCAGATCTACATCCACACACTGAATGCCATCTCGGCTAACGGAGCTGCCATACAGCTCAGATTCTTCTTCATTGCGCTTAGCAAGACGTCGGAGTGCTCTGGCAATTCCGGCACACATCCAAAACAGCAGCAGCAAACGCGGATCGCTCCACAGATATGCAAGATTGCCCGCAAGCAACAAACCCGTAAGTGCTGCCATAAAACCTAAGTGTAGCGCGGTATTCCGTTCTTTGGTTCCGCATTTGCGCAACAAGGTAAATCCTGACGAATACCACAGCAACAGAAACACGGTAAAGATCAACAAACCGGGAATACCAACCTGTACCAAAATACGCAGGAATGTGTTACTCAGCGAAAGATCTACCGTCTGATTGCCCATATGTTCCTGCAATACTTGCATCAGAACATCATCGCTCATACCGATTCCCGAAAAAGGAGCTTCTTTGAAAACTTGTCCCAGGCCTTTCCACAGTTGGCTTCTGGCACCGGGAGTTGCCCTTGTCCACATATCGGAGAAATCAGGCCGGATCCAATAGGATACAACAGGCCACGACAGTAATAACAACAAAATAGCCGTCCAGGTCTTACGGGTGTAGAACAGGAAGAAAAAGAGAAGCTCTGCCATTACCGCAATTACACCGGTATACGACCCCAACAAAATCAAATACGCAATTTGCGTGATCAGAGAAAAATACCCTCCTGCACGCGTTTTATGGTTCTCACTATTCAGCGTAGATGCCATCGTAATCGGAATGGTTACCAGCAAATAATGTACGGCCGTTCTATCGGCACCTTCGCTCATGAAGGAAATTCCCAACTGTAAAAAGTGATTGGCAATTCCTGCTGCAGACACAATAAATGCCGAAGTGATGATCGTATGCAGACATCTGGTAATCCATTTGGAACTGCGCAGAAGATTGGACAGTACAAAATAACCTGATAGCATCGCGCCATACAGCAGTGCACTATTCAGCGTCAAGTCATTGGTAGAATAGCCGGTCGAGAGTATTATGAGTCCAAAGATCAGTACCCACCCGTCTATGAAACCGATGGTAATGCTTCTTCTGCCCACGATCACTTTGAGGAGCAAACAAACGCCGATATACAAAATTACAAACGCAGACAATTCTGCAGGTATGGAGAAAGCAAATAAAAACGGAAGCGCAAACAATAATGCGTATACGCCTGCTTCTGGAACAAAAAATACGCAGATTGCTAAAATTGCCAACAACAGCGCAGTAATCAGCGTCAGAGGAGGTGTTACCAGTGTCAACAGGCCCATCAGCATTCCTGCCGCAAAAAAGAGTCCTGCGGAATGATGCTTTTTTCGGGGCAGGTCGGACATAGTCCGATCGTTCATCATTCGAATAATAAACCGTCCTACTATACTTTCCCGAAGCGAATCCATCATTGGATCGTAGCCCTTGAACATCACAAGAAGGGACAACAAAACCAATGCCAAGCCTACAAACAGATCCAATGCCGCCCCAACATCATTGGAGCGAAGCAAAAAATAGAGCATCGCTTGAGATACCGTGGTGAACAAACCGAAGGAAAACAGGAATACGCCGTAATACATCATAGGCATATACAAAAGTTTTCTGAGCAGTTCCACCGTTTTGTTCAGGATCACACTGCCCTCTACGGCTTCACTGATCCGGTTTTTCACCGATCTGGGGAGCGAACCGGGGGAAAATATACCTACTTCATTGGGAGTGATCTGCTCAGTACCCAACTCACGGCGAGGCTTGCGAGCAAACTTCTTTTTCAGATTGCTCACCGTTTGTTTTACACCGCCTACCGTCAGAGAAGACTCGGCATATTCTTCCATTTTGTCGTACGACACAAGAAAACGTACTACTGCTGAATCAGCAAACCATTTTCCCAGCTTGCCCAGTCCGCGATGCATCCAGAACAGCATCGCACTGTTGCCGGTTCCATTCTGCCCTTTGGACTTTCTTTTTGCCATATACCGATGTACACCTCCCATCATACTGCTCTGCTGATCATTTGCATGGCAGTCTACTCAAATCTTTACAAAAGATCCGGTCTGTTTTTCTTAGTTAATTTCAACGCCTCCGCACGGCGCCATTTTTCAATTTCGGCATGATTGCCCGAGAGTAGCACATCGGGAACACGCACGCCGTGATATTCCACCGGGCGGGTAAATTGGGGATATTCCAACGCACCGCTGGCGATACTTTCATTTTCATAGCAGGAAGGGTCTGCCAAAACACCATCGCAAAGACGGGCGATTGCATCAATGACGATGCAGGCGGGCAGTTCACCGCCGGTGAGAATATAATCTCCGATAGAGATCTCCTCATCCACGATCTCGTCAATGACACGGCGGTCTACCCCTTCGTAATGACCGCACAAAAGGATCAGATTATCATATCCCTTGAGTTCTTCTGCCTTCTTTTGAGAAAAGACCTTTCCCTGCGGGGACATATAGATGACACGGGTAGTACCCGTCAGCTTTTCTTTGACTGCCGAATAGCAATCGTAAATAGGAGGCGCAGCCATGAGCATCCCCATACCGCCGCCATAAGGGGTATCATCTACTCTGCGGTGCTTATCCTTGGAAAAATCCCGAATATTGTGGGCTTCTACCGTAATCAAGCCCGCATCTCTGGCTCTGCCGATAATACTTTCTCCGGTGACACGGTCGATCAGATCGGGAAAGAGTGTAAGTACGTGAAATTCCATCAGATAAGTCCTTCAATGGGAGTAAGGTAGATTCCCTCTCCCGGAATCGTTTTCTGTACAAATGCGGGCACGACAGGCACCAAGGTCTTCGTACCGTCGGGACGAGTCACTTCGTACAGGTCACTTGCACCGTAGTTGACTACGTCGGTGAGCTTACCATACTGCACGCCGGTATTGGCATCCACTACGGGAGTGCCAATCAGATCGGCAATAAAGAAACTGCCCTCGGGAAGATCAAAATCCTCTCTGTCTGCATACAGAGATCTGTTTTGCAGACGCATCGCATCCTCCATGGTATCTACCGATTCCAGATGCACCAGCATCATATTCTTCAAAGGCTGATTTTTAGTGCAGCGATAGGGACGGTATTCCCCTCCGCTTTTCAGATACAAGGTCTTCAGAGATGCGAATACCTCCTGGCTGTCGCATCTGCATTCTACTTTCAGGTCGCCCCGCACACCGTGGGTGTTGACGATCTTTCCTGCTTCCAAATATTTTTCCATGTTATCATTCACTTTCCGTTATTTATGCTTTTTCGTATGCCGACTCAATCTCATACACATATACGCGGTGATAATCCTTGGTCGGATAATTCTTCAGCAGCGAAGGATCCAAAAACTGTTCTTCCTTCATATCGCTGACAAAGAGCTTGCGCAGACGGTAAACTCTGGATGCTTCCTCAAAGCCCCATACCCCGTCCAGCTCGACGGTATTCAGATTGCACTCTGCGATCTTATCGGTATCTCTGCCGCTCTTGGTGCCGCAGATGCGATAGGCTTCCTTGTTGCCTGCTTCCAATACACAAGCAGAGCAAACATCGCTGGACTCCAGAAGCTCATAGGTATAGCGCTGAGGGCGCACAAATGCAAAGAGCACAGGGCGATTCCAAAGGATGCCCATACCGCCCCAGCTGGCAGTCATCGCGTTAACGCGCTTCTGCTTTTCATCCCACGCAGTGAGCAAAAGCCATTGTGTGCCGATTTCATCAAATACATTTCCCGAAAGCTCGGTGGGCTTTTTTGCGATCCAGTTTGCCATATCTCTCTCCCTGCCACATAGGCAATCCACTCTTGAATTTGGGAAAGAAAAGACGCACCGGAGTCTATTCACCCAAGGCGTAATTTCCAGTTCCCGACTATATTGATAGTATATACCTTTTCAAAAAAATAGTCAAGAGTTTTTCATATTTTTACTTTACATTCACTAAAAAATATGCTATACTATATCTATTGTAAATTGGGTAGGAATGCCCTCTGAAACACACCCTTCAAATCAAACTGAAACTTCGCACAACCTGCCTCATTTGGGCACTTTTCCTTGTGCGATCGGAGAATATTTACTATGGTTCAACTGCAAAATCGTAAAATGCCCTCTCTCGGCACCGCATGGTTCTACATTGGTCTGGCAACACTGTTCACCTTTATTGCCTGTCTTCAGCTCCTCACCGGACTGATCCTGATTCCTCTCGCCATTGCGCTGGCGACCGCCGGTATTCTTTCCATTCCCCGTCTGCCTTACTATAAAGCGCTGCTCCTTTCTCTTGGCGTAGGACTGATCCCTGCCGGTGGTATCTATCTCCTCACCCAAATGAAAATGCTTTCCCTGTCGGTAGCGGCATTTGCCGTTGCCCCCGCTATTGCTCTGTTCGCGCTGACCATCCGTCTTCGTCAAAGCCGCAGCGCCGGCATCCATTGGATTGCCTTTTTCCTCACCGTATTTTATGCAGGTGCGGCACTCCTCTTTGTCTGGGAGCAGAAGGGCGGACTGTCGGTATCGATCTTCAAGGAATTGTACAATGATGCACAAGCATTGTTTATAAAGAGCTTTACAGATCTGCCTGCACAATACACTGAACTTGCCGATCAGGCGGGATTTTCTGAAGACATGCTCCCCGCGCAGTTCAAAGCGCTTCTTTACACCACTCCCGGTTTCTGCATTGCCGTTCTCTGGACCATGGCATGGTTTGCTACCGTATGTCTGCGTTGGCTGTTTAATCACTATGTCTACGGCGCCGACCGCTTTGCCAAGTGGCCTGTAACCATGACCAAGCCCTTCGCTTGGATCTTCATTGTCAGTTTTATTGCTCAGGCTCTGCCGTTCACCAATATCCTTTCGCTGATTCCCATCATTGCCTGCAATCTGTATTATATCTTCCTCCCTGCGTTCTTTATTGTTGGTTGCCGTGCACTGAAAGAGCGGCTTCTGCTGGCACGCGGCTGCGGTTGCTTTACTTTCATCCTCATGGGACTGATCTTCACTATGCCCTTTGCGGCATTCATGTTCCTGTCTATAACCGGCGCGTTCCGCACGATCTCTCCCGCTCCCTTTACTTCCCTTGTTTTCACCATTCCTCAAAATCCTCAAGACCCTCAAAATCCCCAAGACCCTCAGAATCCCGATGATCAAGGAGGTAATCCGCAGTCATGAAACGATTTTGGTTAAAACTCAAAGATCAAAGCAATATGCGTTTGATCGTGCTGGGTGCGCTATCTGTCCTACATCTGCTTCTTTTGAATTGGCTGATCTCGGACGCTCTGCTCTCTCCTGCTACTGCAACCGTTTTAGTCATCATTCTCTATACCATTGCTGCTGTCCTCGCTCTTTTGATCCTCCGCTTGATTTACTTCAACCATTTCAAAATGGATCTGTCCAAGCACTACACCCCTGATTTGGGATCGGGATTGTACAACAACATCGTTGCTCCCATCGTTGCAACAGATGGGCAAGGCAACATCAAATGGTACAACAAGGCCTTCCATTCCATGTTGAATGCGGCTGAAATCACCACCAAGCAGATTACGGATCTTACCAACACCTCTATGGACATTCTGCTTTCCACTCTGGAAAGCGGTGAAGAAGTCAAATGCCGTGTGGGCAAGAAGATTTATCAGATCAAGGGGCACATTGCATCTCCCAATTCTTCCGACGTATTCGTTACGGTATGGTATGATATCACGGCTTTGGAAGAAACCCGTGCCCGTCAGCAGGACAACGAAACGCTGGTTGCTTATATCGTTATTGACAACCTGGATGAGCTGATTCAGATCGAGCAAGAAAATGTCAGCTCTGCTGCCGTGCAAGTAGAGATGCTTTTGCGAGAGTTTGCTGATAAATACAACGGCATTCTGAAAAGCTACGAGCGAGATAAATACGTTTTTCTGTACAAAGCCAGCCATTTGAAGAGTTTTATCAAGGATAAATTTGATATTCTCGAAAAGGTACGTGCCGTCCGCGTAGGTGCCAACTACTTCCCCGTTACCATTTCCATCGGCACTTCTACCATCGGAGAGTCGCTCACCGAAAAAGAAAAGAGCGCACAATCCGCACTGGAAATGGCTCTGGGCAGAGGCGGCGACCAAGCAGTTGTTAAAACCGAAAAGGGTGTCAACTTCTTCGGCGGCATCACTAAAACCGTACAAAAGCGTACCACCATCAAATCCAGAACCATCGCACAATCTTTGGCATCGCTGGTTACTGCCAGCCGAAATGTCCTGATCATGGGTCACCGTAACCCCGATTTCGACTCCATCGGCTCCTGTATCGGTGCGGCGAAGTTCTGTTTGCTCTGCGGTGTTAAATGTAATATCATTGTTGATCGTACCGATCCCAATTTGAAGAAGTGTTTTGAGCTGATTTCCTCTGTGCCTGTTTATGACGACATCTTCATCGATGCGGAACAGGGACAAAATCTGATCAATTCCAAAACACTCCTGATCATTATGGACGTCAACAATCCTAAACAGTTTGAAGCGCCCCTCATTGCCGAAAATGTTCATCGTGTGGTTTATATCGACCATCACCGTATGACCAACGAATTCCCCATCCCCCCTGCACTTTACTACATCGAACCCTCTGCATCGTCTGCATCCGAGCTGATCTCTGAAATTCTGGAGCAGGCATCCATGGGATCTTTAAAAAAGGAAGAAGCTGAGCTTCTGTATGCAGGTATCATTCTGGACACCAAGCGTTTTTCCATCAATACCGGTGTGCGTACCTTTACTGCTGCACTTTATCTCCGCGGCGAAGGTGCAGACCCCATTGAAGTACAGGAACTGTTCCGTACCGATCTGAACGAGATTGAACGGGAAGCTCGCTTTGAAGTCAATACTGCCTGCTATCGCAAAAACATTGCCATAGCAGTCAACCCCTACAAAGATAATGGTCCCGCCGATCGAATTATCGCAGCTAAGGTCGCCGACAAACTGCTGACCGCAGAAAATATATTGGCATCCTTCGCCCTTTGTGAGATCGACGGTGCGATCCGTATCTCTGCCCGCTCCACCGGCACTATCAATGTGCAGATTATTCTGGAGCGTATGGGCGGCGGCGGTCATTATGATGCCGCTGCAACACAACTGTCTAATACCCCTATGGAAAAGGCACTTGTACAACTAAAAGAATCTATCGACCAATTTTTAGATGTCGACGCAAAAACCATCGAAAGGAACTAATCCATCATGAAAGTAGTATTAACACAAGACGTAAAAGGTCAAGGTAAAAAAGGTCAGGTTATCAACGTATCCGACGGCTATGCCAGAAACTTCCTCCTCCCCAAGGGATTGGCTACCGAGGCAAACGCTGCCGCTATGAACGAGATCAAGAACAAAGAAGCTGCAAAGCAGTACAAGATCGCTACCGAAAAGGCAGCTGCTGAAGATCTGGCAAAGAAGCTCGCTGAAATCACTCTGGAGATCAAAGTTGGCTCCGGCACCGACGGCCGTTTCTACGGCTCCGTAACCTCCAAGGAAATCGCTGAAAAGCTGCAGGAGGTCTACAAGATCACCATCGACAAGCGTAAGATTCAGCTGGACCGTCCTATTAAGGAATACGGCACCACTCAGCTGGACGTAAAGCTCTACCCCGAGGTAGTAGGCAAATTAAAGGTTACCGTAAAGGAATAAGTCGTTATGGCGATTGAAAACAATCAACGAAAGCTCCCCTTTTCTTTGGAAGCGGAGCAATCGGTATTGGGATCTATTCTGGTAGATCCTCAAAAAATCAGCGAGATTGCAACGCTCATCTCTATAGAGGATTTTTATCTGGAAGAGCATCGAGAGATCTTCTCGGCAATGCAAAAGCTCTTCCTCCAATCCAAAGAGATCGACATCATTCTTCTGATGGACGCGCTGGTGCAGGAAGGCGTGTATGATCTGGAGCAATCCAAGTCCTACATCCGCACCATTGCCGAGATCGTTCCTTCTGCCGAAAACATCAAGGATTATGCCAACATCGTTCGCAACAAAGCGCTGCTTCGCAAACTGATCGATGTATCGGGTGAAATCACCGAAGATGCATACGCAGAACAGGACGACGCCGCACGAATCATTGACAGCGCAGAAAGTAAGATCTTTGCCATTGCCCAGACCAAGGAGCAAAAAGATTTTGCCCACATCCGCGATGTCATCATCGAAACCTACCGTCAGATTAAAGAGGTTGCCGATAACAAAGGCGAAACCGCCGGCACGCCCACCGGCTTCTCAGGTCTTGACCGTGTATTGGTGGGACTGGGCAAGAGCGACCTTGTACTGGTGGGTGCACGTCCCGGTATGGGTAAAACTTCCTTCTGTTTGAACGTAGCATCTAATATCGCCCGTTCCTCCAGAAAGGCAGTTGCCATTTTCTCTTTGGAAATGTCTGCCGAACAGCTGGTCTCCCGTATGCTCTCCAGCGAGGCGTTGATTGAATCCACCTCCATGCGAAGCGGTATGCTCTCCGCTGATGACTGGAACAAGCTGGCACAGGCATCCTCTTACTTATCCGAATGTGATATCCTCATTGACGACACTACCGGCATCACCGTTACCGGCATGAAGGCCAAGCTCCGCCGCGTAAAGAACTTGGGTTTGGTAGTAGTGGACTATTTGGGTCTGATGCAATCGGATCGCAGAATCGACAACCGTGTTAATGAAGTTGCCGAGATTTCCCGTAACCTGAAGGTTCTTGCCAAAGAACTGAACGTGCCGGTTATCTGCTGTGCACAGCTCTCCCGTGGTCCTGAATCCCGAACCGACAAGCGCCCGATGCTGTCCGACCTTCGTGACTCGGGTGCTATCGAGCAGGACGCAGATATTGTACTCTTCCTCTACCGAGATGAGTATTACAGCAACGATCCCGAAAAGCAAAATACTGCCGAGATCATCATTGCTAAAAACCGTCACGGTTCTACAGGTAACGTCCCCGTAGGCTGGTTTGGTCAATATACTAAGTTTACCACTCTCGATGACAGCCACGGAGGAGAAGGATGACCCCGGTCAAGTTTTCCTCCCGTGCCGAGGAATGCTTCTGCAACTTTGCGCAAGCTTCCTCTCCCTGCAATGGACTGCTGGTCGCCCTCTCCGGAGGTGCCGATTCGGTAGTCCTCCTGCATTTAGCCCATCGATACGCTCATCTCTTTAACGGTCGCGTGGAAGCACTCCATGTGCATCACGGAATCCGCGGCGACGAAGCAGAGCGGGATCTCCAATTCTGTAAGGAATTGTGCGCCCAATTGGGTGTCCCTTTTACAGCTCGCAGATTTGATATCCCTGCCCTCGCCCAATCCGAAAAGCGCGGCCTTGAAGAAACTGCACGCCATTATCGTTATCTTGCATTGGATGAATATGCCCGGGAGCATCATCTTTCTGCTATCGCTACCGCACACACCGCTACCGATAATTTGGAAACCGTACTGCTCCAACTGACTCGCGGCTCTGCGAGAGTCATTGGAATTCAACCAATTCGGGACAACTATATCCGTCCTCTGCTCTATGCTACCCGCCAGGATATTTTGGATCATCTTGCTATATGGGAGCTTTCTCATGTGGAGGACAGCACCAACAGCGAGGATGTGTACAACCGAAATCTTATCCGCCATCAGGTGCTTCCCGTATTGCAACGAGTGAACCCCAAAGCAGAGGAAGCGTTTTTACGAACGGCCAAGTATTCAGGGGAAGATTCTGCCTATTTGGATGAATTAAGTGGACAGATGGAGAATAGCGGAAATATAGCTATGCTGAATGCCCTCCCCAATCCGCTTAAGCGACGGGCTATATTGACCCATTGCCGTAAATTGGGCTTTGACGGGCTCTCCTCGGTGCATTTGGATGCACTTTTGCAACTGATCCAAATAGGACGCCCTCACGCCTCTCTTTCTCTGCCCGGCGGCAAGATCGCCATTGAAGGCGGATTCCTTGTCCGCAAGGAGACTGCCGACCACACTCCTTGGGAAGTAATCCTTCAAAAAGGTGAGAATCCTCTGCCAGACGGATCGATGCTCTACCTTTCCAATGAATGTGAAGAGGAATTAAAAAAATACATTGCCTCTAAACAAAATATTTACAAATTATTGACAAAAGCAACATTCTGTTTTGATATAATAAATGGAGCATTAATTGCGCGGTCAAGAATGCCAGGTGACCGTATTCGATCCGGCGGCATTCACCGCAAAGTTAAGAAGTTGTTTTGCGAGGCTTCGCTCCCTCTTGAGCAGCGAAACTGCACCCCTATCATTTGTAAGGACGAGGAAATCCTGTGGATTCCTGCTATTTCAATCCGCTGCGATGAATCCGACTTAACTCACACAACACACCAAGCCCACGCACATCTGATTTGGTTAAAGTAAAGGACAAAAAAATGAAAAACTATAATATCAATGATGACATTGCAAAAGTAGTGCTTTCCGCAGTAGAAGGTGACTCTATTGTCACCAGACTTGCCGCTGAGATAGATCGTGACTATCCTAATCCTCACAAGCGTCTTCTTTTGGTTTGCATTCTAAAAGGATCCATTGTTTTCATGGGTGATTTGATGAAGAAGATTCATCGCCCTGTAGAGATCGACTGTATGAAGGTTTCTTCCTATAACCACACCGTATCCACCGGTGAACTGAAAATCAGTCTGGATCTCAAGCGCAAGGATCTTTCCAGTATCGATATTCTGCTGATTGAAGATATTATCGATAGTGGTAAGACCATGTCAAGTCTCACCACTCTGTTAAAAGAACGTGGCGCTACTTCGGTGCGTTGTATGTCCCTTTTGGATAAACCCAGCCGTCGCGAGGTAAACTATACACCGGATTATCTGGGCACGGTTATCCCCGACGAATTCGTAGTGGGCTACGGACTTGACTATGATGAAAAATATAGGGCTTTGCCTTATGTTGGGGTATTAAAACCCGAAATATACGAGAATACTTAAGCGATAGAGTGCAGTTCTCCCGTATTGGAGAGACTGTGAATCGATGCGCTATACATGGAGGAAACAATGAAGAAAAAAGGTTACGTCAAAAGCTTACTGTTCTACTTCGCCGTACTTGCAGTAGGCATCGTGCTGCTCTACTTTGTAACCGGTACAGGTACTGCCAAAACCGAGTACTATCAAATTGTGGAATACTTCCGCAATATCGGTACAGACGAGGAAGCAATTAAAACGTTTGAACTGGACAGTAACAATAAGCTAACCATCGAAACCACGGGTAAGAAAAAATTCAGTTACGTACTGCAAGACCGTGACCGTTTCTATGAGGACTGCTACGTTTATGTAACCGCTTACAATGAAAAAGCGGCCGCGGCTGACAGCAAGCTGGAGCCTCTGCAGTATGACCTGAAAGAACCCACTCAGATTCCCTTCTGGGTTGGTCTGCTGCCTTATGTGGCAGTGATTGGTCTGATGATCTTCCTGTTCATTTATGTGATGAAGGAATTCGGTAGCAAGGGTGCCGGCGGTAAGATCAACAGCTTCGGCAAAGCCAAGGCAAGAATCAGCACTCCCGATACCAAAAACAAGGTCTTCTTCCACGATGTTGCAGGCGCCGAAGAAGAAAAAGAAGAACTTCAGGAAATCGTTGAGTTCTTGAAGGATCCTGTAAAGTTCACTAAACTGGGTGCGAAGATCCCCCACGGTGTACTGTTGGTGGGCCCTCCCGGTACCGGTAAGACCCTGCTGGCAAAAGCAGTTGCAGGCGAAGCAGGTGTTCCCTTCTTCTCCATCTCCGGTTCCGATTTCGTAGAAATGTACGTTGGTGTAGGCGCTTCCCGTGTGCGTGACCTGTTCGATACCGCACGCAAGCACCCTGCCAGCATCATCTTCATCGACGAGATCGATGCAGTAGGCCGTCACCGCGGCGCCGGTTTGGGCGGCGGTCACGACGAGCGTGAGCAGACCCTGAACCAGCTGCTGGTTGAAATGGACGGCTTCTCGGGTAACGAAGGTGTCATCGTCATGGCGGCAACCAACCGTCCCGACATTCTGGACCCTGCACTGCTCCGTCCCGGACGTTTTGACCGCGAAATCACCGTTAACTATCCCGACCTGAAGGGTCGTGAGGAGATCCTCAAGGTTCACTCCCGCAACAAGCCCTTTGAGGAAGATGTGGATCTTCACACCGTTGCAAAGACTACCATCGGTTTCACCGGTGCTGATCTTGCAAACCTGCTCAACGAAGCTGCTCTGCTGGCGGCACGTCGTGGCAAGGTGCTCATCGGTATGAATGATATTGAGGATGCTACCATGAAGATCGTGGTGGGTACTCAGAAGAAGTCCTGGAAGATCAAAGAAAGCGAAAAGCGCAAGACCGCATATCACGAAGCAGGTCACGCAATCCTTGCCCACGTGCTTCCCACTCAAGACCCCGTTCATCAGATCTCGGTTATCCCCAGCGGCAGAGCTCTTGGTTACACCTTGAACCTTCCCAAGGAAGACCGTTACAGCGAATACAAGCAGGAGATGAAGGAACAGATTTCCATGCTCCTTGGCGGCAGAGTTGCCGAGAGCATCATCTTCAACGATGTTTCGGGTGGCGCTTCCAACGATATTCAGCGTGCTACTCAGATCGCACGTAAGATGGTTACCCAATACGGTATGAGCGATACCCTTGGTCCCATTGCCTTCGGTTCCGGTCATGCTGAGGTATTCCTGGGCAAGGAATTCGGTGACAATCGCGACTACTCCGAAGAAGTTGCCGCTACCATCGACCGCGAGATCCATTCCATCATTGCAGAGGCTTACGCGCTTGCAGAAAAGCTCCTGCGTGAGAACATCGACAAGATGCACTTCATCGCCGAGTTCCTGGTGAAGAACGAAACCATGGACGAAGTACAGTTCACTGCCCTCATGGACGGCAATCCTACTATGGAAGAGCTGGAAGAAATGATGGACGCTCGCCGCAAGAAATCTCTTGCCGAGAACGAAGAAAAAGCACGTCGTGATGCCGAAGAAGCTGCACGCCGCGCAGAGGAAGAAAAGAGAGCCGCTGAAGAGGCAGCTCGTAAGGCGGAGGAAGAAAGAAATACCCCCAAGCCTCCCGAACCTCCTCACGAAAGCATCTTCCCCGGTTTTGATGACAAATAATCTTTACAAACCAAACTCCCGATGGAATCCATCGGGAGTTTTTTTAGATCAATTTCTTCAATAATTGTTTTACTGACTCATTATCATCGGTTGCCAGTAAAGCTACCCATCTTCCCTCTCTCCACACAGTTGCATTCGCATAAGATTCAGATGTATATAATTCATTATCCTTCCTTAGTAAAAGCGATTGCCGTTTTTGCAGGATCAATTCGATGGCATCCGCCTTCTCTCCATCCAAAGCATGATAGAGATGTACCTCAAATACAGCATCATCTTTTCCAAGCGCGATGGCAAAATCCTCAGCCATTGCCATGGGATCTTGATTGCTGTATAAAAGAGAGGATTTCTCATTAGATAGATAGCCTTCCCCTTCCTCATCTGCTCCGTAAAAACAGATCACCGCATCTCGCTTGATGGGAAGCGACATGATTTTCGCCAGCAGATCGGTGGCGGTATAGGGTTCACCACAAGAGGTAAATAGACAAAGCAATATACAAACCAACGGCAATATTCGTTTCAAGGCAATTCCCCTTTATCGTTTTATTACCATTCATGCAAAGTTTCGTAGAAATATGCAAAGTGTTTACAAATATTCGTTGCAATCGGTATCGGTCTGTGTTATAATAAATGCAACTTTCCAATTGAATTGCTATACGGATTTTCACCGTTCAACGAGGTATATATGAAAAAAATCACAAAAGGACTGATTTTAACCGTCCTCTGTCTAATCCCTACATTTTTTGCCATTCTATCCTATTGGGGTTCACGCGAAACACCTTTGGAGCTCTCATCCATCAATGGTATGATCTTAGAAGGTCCCAATGGAAGCCGCTACGAATTGAGTATTAAGAAGAATGAAGAAAAAGAGTTTATCGATTATTGGATCAAGCTAAATCAAAAAGCCAAAAAAGTATCCAAACTTCCCTCTGAGATCGATAAAGACTCGGCTTTCATCGCTACCTATCTCAGCAAAAATGAAAAGCTTGTCTATCAGTATTATTTTTCGCCAACCTATCCCAGTAAGAGCTATCTGATCGATCCCGATAAAAATATCTACCGCCTTAATGCATCTGACACCATTACCTTTTTGGACAGCCCTTACTCAGCAGATCTTTATCCCTACTCTGCCCCTCCCACACTCACCGTTGCAGGTACTGCTGTTGAAGCAACCACAGTAGATTGGAGCTACTATACCTATACAGGTAAAGAACATCCTTCCACGCTGAAGTCAGAAGCGGAAGAGATTCCCGTGCTCACGGCATCTTATATCGGTCTGCAAATCCAATCTGCACCTGTCCCCGATGACAGCTTGCTGAAAATCGTGGACGAAAACGATTCCATTCTCTTCCAAGGCAAGCTCAAGGATTTTCATCCCTCCACTACGCTGAAAAAGAAAATCGTCAAAGATACCCTTCTTCATGTGACTCTCCGCACCGACTGGCATCCTAGTGACGGCGCGCATTATTCGGGCAAAGCTGAATACCGTTTCGATGTACAAGCCATCTTCGACCCTGCAGCCCACTTCTGGCTGGGCAGTCAATCGGTCGAGCTGGGCGAAATGGTGGTGCTGTCCGGTGAATTTGTAGAAGAGCTGGACGATCTCTCCTTCACATCTTCCCCCGATTTGGGTGTTACACCTACCTTTATCCGTGACGGTGATTATGTTCGTGCTCTCATCCCCATTTCCCACGATCTCCCCAACGGTGCAGGCGAGTATACTCTGACCGTCAACTGTCTGGGCAAGAGCTGTCCCATGACCCTGTACATCACACCGCCCACTCATTCCTCTCAGACTCGTTCCTACAATTACAGTGGCATGGTGAATGTTGGAGTCCGTACAGAAGCCAATTTGGCGGCATTTAAGGGACTGATGGAATCTCTTCCCTATACCTCCAAGCTTCTTTGCACACAGCCCTTCTTCTTTAATAAGGGAGAGAATATTCGTGCCAATTATGGCGAGATGATCCACAACACCAACGATAAAGCCTCCGATTTCATGAGCAACGGAACAGCCATCGTTGCCTATTATACCACTCCTCTGTATGGCGCTAATAACGGTACCGTCGCTGCAGTCACCACCACCACCTATGGCGGTAATACCGTTGTAATTGACCATGGTTGGGGACTCTTCAGCGTTTACTACTGTCTGGGCAAAGTATCGGTCACCGAAGGTCAACAGGTTACCAAAGACACTATCATCGGTTACGGCGGAAAAACCGCCGCAGGGGTTCCGCAGGGATACACCGATTACAACACCTGCTACTGGGAGTTGTGGGTAGGCGGCCAACCGATCTCTTACCTGCCCTTGCTGAAAGAACCTCTGAGCATTGGTTCACCTATTGATTAACCTCCCTGAACGAGCAGAAAGGAATTTACTGTGAAGCTGTTTGCTCCCTCACTCACCCGATTTCAAAAGGTGATGCGAATCCTGCTGAATATCGCAGGAACGCTGTGTTTTCTCTACTATATCCTGATCGCCTTCGTAGCCGGACTGATCCACACTTCCATTCTGTTTATCTGGCTCATCGGCGGAACCTTCTGCTATCTCCTTTCCGCGTTTTTCCCGCCTTTCGTCCGCATGATAAAGAGATGGAAAACATGGCTCAAAATCCTTGCCGCCACACCGATCTGCATTTGCATCCTTCTCTTTTGCATCGGTGAAATCGCTATCCTTACCGGATTCGTTTCCGATTTGCCTGATAGCGATGCCGATTATCTCATCGTATTGGGCGCGAAGGTCAATCCCGATGGACCCAGCCTTACCTTGCAGAAACGAATCGATGCAGCGTATGAGTATCTGTCCGACCATCCCCACACGATTGTCATCGCATCGGGCGGCAAGGGATCGGACGAGCCCATGAGCGAGGCGCAGTGCATCGCAGGCGAACTGATTCGCATGGGAATTGACGAGGATCGTATTCTCTTAGAGGATCGTTCCACCGATACTGCCGAGAACATTCAGTACAGCAAAGCACTCATTGAAGATTCCCCCGATCTGACCGTATTGGTGCTCTCTAATGATTTCCATTGCTTCCGTGCATCGGGGATTGCCCGACAGCATTTGGATGCCGAGGTAGGACACATCTCTGCCGACAGCGTGTTTTTCCTCCTTCCCCACTACATGGTGCGTGAATTTGCAGGACTAACTGTGGATCTGCTCCAAGGAAATATGGCGTTTGAATAAGCAACCGGCGAGTGACTCATCACTCGCCGGTTTCATCTTACAGTTGAATAACGGCATGAAAAATCACCCATGCAGTTATTGCTATGTATCAAGCGTCATGCTATAATAAAGTCAAGAAAGCTTTCGAAATAACTATAAAGTAGGTAAAATTTTATGAGCATTGACATGAATACAGTAGGGGCGCAGATTGCTCTGCTACGCAAACACGCAGGACTTACCCAAACTGA
The DNA here is from genome assembly GCA_045645175.1 of Eubacteriales bacterium. Taxonomy (GTDB): domain Bacteria; phylum Bacillota; class Clostridia; order Oscillospirales; family CAG-272; genus CAKSQF01. The sequence continues at coordinate 25,433 of JAZRIH010000033.1, forward strand.
GCTTGGTGAGCGATTAGGTGTATCTTTTCAAGCGGTATCCAAATGGGAACGAGGAGAAAATCTCCCCGACGTAGGACTCCTTCTCGATTTGGCTACCATCCTCCGCACCACGGTTGACAACATCCTGTCGGGAGGCAGACAAATCATGGAATACAAAGGAAAAATCACGGTTGCTGATGCAAGGGATGGACTATCTTCTCTGAAACGGATGGGCGAGTGCCTTGGCGCGAACAATCTTCTCTATATTGCCGCCATCGATGGAATCAATTCCAAGCTGAACACCACCATTGAAGATGCCTTCCAAAGCGAACGGATTTTCGAAGTGTTCGTGGTAGAGGCGCTGGAATCGGCTCTGCGGGACGGCTATTACATCGATCTCACCGATGTAAAAAACAACATCAAGAATGAGCGTTACCGTCAGCATTTGCTGGACTATGCCGAAAAGTTTGGGATAAAATAAGAAAAAAGTGCATTGAGATACCTCAATGCACTTTTTTTGTTCATTTACAGTTCCCGTCTGCCGTCCAGCGCACGGAAGAGAGTCACTGCATCTGCATATTCCAGATCAGCACCCACCGGCACGCCATAGGCAAGTCGGGTAACCTTGATATCCATGGGTTTCAACAACTTAGTGAGATAGAGTGCGGTCGCTTCCCCTTCCACGGTGGGATTGGTGGCAACGATCACTTCTTCGATCTCCTCGCTATTCAGACGGGACAGCAGACTGCCAATGGCAAGCTGATCAGGGCCTACCCCGTTCATAGGCGACAGAACGCCTCCTAAGACGTGATATTTTCCACGATAGTCCCGTACTCGTTCCAGACTCATCACCGCTCTGGCGTCCTCTACTACGCAGATAACCGCCTCACGGGTGGTGTCGCGGCATACGGAACATAGATCGCCTTCGCACAGATTATTGCACACCTTGCATCGTCCGATTCTAGAACGGGCACTGACGATGGTTTCGGCAAAGGTCTGCGCAGACTCCTCGCTCCAATCAATCAGCGAAAGAGCGTACCGACTGGCGGTTTTGCGTCCTACGCCGGGAAGCTTGGCAAACTGCTCGATGAGCTGTTCCAAAGGAAGGATGTAATCTGCCATTAGAACAGACCGGGCATATTCATAGTGCCGGTGATCTTTTCCATTTCGGCGGAGTTGGTGGATTCAACCTTCTTGATTGCTTCGTTTACGCCTGCTACCAGAATGTCGGACAGGGTTTCGATATCGTCGGGATCAACGATTTCGGGAGAGATGGAGATGTTGAGGATCTCCTTTTTACCGTTAATAGATACAGTTACAGCGCCGCCGCCTGCCTGTACCTCATATTCTTTGGCATCCAGCTCTGCCTGCTTGGCTGCCATTTCTTCCTGCATCTTCTGTGCCTGACGGATCATGCCCTGCATGTTGTTAGCGCCGCCGGTATACTCTTTGGGAATTCTTGCTTTCATGTTCATTCATCCTTTTCTATATAGATATTATTTTCATTAAAACAGATCGTCAAATGCGGATCTGGTATGGGTATCGGGTTTTGCGATCTCAATGATCACATCGGTAAAGGTATCGCCTTGGGATACGGCAATGGCACGAAGCTTAGATGCCGCAGAAACGCTCTCCAGCAAACGTTTGGCAAAGGAGTCACTCAGTTCCACATGGAGTTTCTTCTCGCCGTCTACGTAAACCTTAGCGCTTCTCAGGAAGGGCGCACCGCCCTGATCGATCTTTTCGTAACGTGCCACAAGATCGGTCCAACCGTAATAGGCTTCCTTCACAGTAGACACAGGCGCAGGAGTGGGCATAGGAGCCACTTCCTTCACAGGTGCCTTCTGCGGTGCAGGAGTAGGCTTCTTGGCAGGTGCTGCAGGTGCAGCGGGAACCTCAGGAGTAGGTTTAGCCACTCCAATATTGCCGCCTGCAATCAGCATGGTCAGCTTTTCTTCCAATTCTGCGATTCTGGCAGACAATGCCTCGGGAGAATCGCCAAAAGCATTGGAGCAAAGGCGCAGGAGCGTCATTTCAGCAACCACACGCTTGTCCTCGCCGCGATGCATGGACAGGAAGGCTTCTTCCAACAGTTTGACATGGTAAAGAAGAGTCGGATAAGGGAACGCCGATGCGTTGGCAATCAGCTCGGTAAGCTCGGAGTCGCTGTAATCCAGCACTTCTCCGGGAACTTGTCCCGAAGCTGCAGTAACTTTTAACGCCTTTTGCACCATCATATCGCGATAATAGGTGATCAGATCGGTGAAGAATACCGACAGATCGATGGACGAGCGATACATAGATGCGATCAGCGAAAGGATCTTGGAAAAATTCTTTTGGGCAATGGCACTGACCGCTTCGGACACCTGCGTTCTTCCGCAAACGCCTGCGGCGGCGGAAACGCTTTCTGCGGTAACTGCTTTACCCTCGCCTGCACACAGCTCCAACAAGCTGATGGCATCACGCATACCGCCTTGGGACAGACGTGCAATGAGTCTTGCGCCGTCATCGGTGAGGGCAATATTCTCGGACTTGGCGATAAAGATCAGACGGTCCATGATAGTCTGCAAGGGGATACGTCTGAAATCAAAGCGCTGACAACGGGAAAGGATGGTCGCGGGGATCTCCTGCATTTCGGTGGTCGCCAAAATGAAGATAACGCCTGCGGGAGGTTCTTCCAGGGTTTTCAGAAGTGCATTGAACGCACCCTCGGAAAGCATATGAACCTCGTCGATGATGTAGACACGGGTACCCATGGCAGAAGGGGTGAAGATGACCTCTTCGCGGATATCACGGATATAATCTACGCCGGTGTTGCTGGCTGCGTCCATTTCCAGGACTTCCAGCGATCTGCCGCTGTCAATCTCAGCACAAACAGGGCAAGCGTTACAGGGATTGCCGCCTACGGTATTGGGGCAGTTGGCTGCTTTGGCGAGGATTTTCGCACAGGTAGTTTTACCCGTTCCGCGGGAGCCGCAGAAGAGATAAGCATGGCTGAGCTTATGATTGTCTACCTGCCATGCCAGGACGGAGGTAATATGCTCCTGTCCGCAAACGTCCGAAAAAGCCTTGGGACGCCATTTTCTGTATAATGCCTGATGCATAAAATCCTCCTTCTGAGCATGAAAAAGCAGGGTGCAAAATAAGACCATACACCTCGAAATCGAACTGAATCACCTACGCGTGAAAGGCAATCTGCGCTCAAGACAGGCGCCCCCGTGGCACATTGAACATACTCCTTAATGCTGCTTGGTTCCCCACCTGACATGGTTCGAAGCCATCAATTGCACAGGACCCATTTCTCAACACGCAAATTTCGGTGCAGACCATACATGATCAGCCCTCAAACGTGGAAACCACCCCTGCTGTAGCGGATTGCAGGTACAGGGCACCGCTAACTCCCCGGCCGGTATGGTCTTATTTCGCATCCTGCGATGCTGTTTTCAAGCCGTCTTTTAAACGGCTTTACTATTATAGCACATCTTTTCCCCGATTGCAAGTGTTTTTTGCAAGAACGTGTGAACTTTTTGAAAAGATTTTGGGAAAGAAAATCCCGATAGAGCTACACGGTCTGTCAGGATTTTCTCTTATCGTTATCGTTGTTTGACTTCGTTTCTATACTCATCTCTTATCAGTGCGTAAGAAATAAGATTTTCTATTAGATTCACAACTTCAGGGTCATCTAAGTTCCATTGTCTGTTATCCGCTAAACTTCCTAAATTAAACTGTTTTCCGCAAATCAGCTGCGGTCTGCTGTCTCGGATATATGCACGTAGTTCATCAATTCTTCCGCTTCCCTTATTTCCAACAGCAATTCTTCCATGGTGATAGAAAGTAAACCGGTTGCTCGAATATTTTACATTATCATCAAGAACCAATTGCAAAGAATGGTGCGACTCTTTTTCATTATCAATTGCAACATTCAATGAAGTTTTCACTTTATCGGGATAAGCATCAGTTGAATAGGGGGACAAGCCAATCGATACTACCTCTGTATTTTCATTTATTTGAATGACGAAAGAGCGATAGAGTCCATCAAACACACCACCTGCAGCATTTCCATATGATAACAGTCTAACACCATAATCTTCAATAAGCGTAAATAGATCATACTTTTTTTGCGGCATCTTATGTCTATGATCAAGTAAACCTTCCAGAAGATTATAAGCTGCACAAGCAAGCGTATGCTCGGTATGCTCTCCAATGTGTGCAGCACACTCTTCAAAATTATCTTTTATAAACGCAGATATTTGTCCATGAGGTATGCGCTCAGGACATTCGTTAAGATCCAGCACCGAAAATTTATTCTCTATAAGCTCTGCATATTCCGGTAGTTCATCTATCTGAATATAATCAGCTCGCTGTTCATCATAATGATAATTATAACATTCACTATCATTTGCTAGCATTGCATAATCGCAACCAAGACTATTACAATAATCAGCAATTTGATCCCCGGCTTTCTCACCTAAAATAACATTAGGCGCTTTGCATTCAACAATCGCTATCGGTCTGAGAATACCGCCTTCATCCATACCGTGAATAATTATATCTGCACGGCGTTTGGATTGTATTCCATAATGAGATAAATGCGCCTCAACAGAAATCATATTCGATGGAACTTTAAGATCATCAATCAGGTACGAAATGATTTTTTGCCGAACAGTTTCTTCCGGTGTAATCTGAACAAGTTTTTTTCTTATCGGATCAAGATAATACTCCTTGTTATCTCTTTTATAGACACTCGGAAGTCGCTGTTTCGATATATCAAATCTCATTGAAACATCCACCTCGTTTTCAAAGCTTTTTCTATCCTTTTCCCCTATTCTATCACAAAAACGGCAGAGGTGCAAGTCCTCTGCCGTTTTTTGTATAACACACTATTTTAGATTATCTGCGCTGAGCGAAAGAATTACTTCGCGTTGTTCATCTTCAGATAAGCGTTGATAAAGCCGTCCAGATCGCCGTCCATAACTGCCTGGATGTTACCATCCTCGTAACCGGTACGGGTATCCTTTGCCAAGGTATAAGGCATGAAGACATAGGAACGGATCTGTGCGCCCCACTCGATGTTGGTCTTGGTGCCCTTGATATCCTCGATCTTTTCCAGTTTCTCGCGCATCTTGATTTCCATCAGCTTGGACTTCAGCATCTTCAGAGCAGTTTCCTTGTTCTGTAGCTGAGAACGCTCGGTCTGACAGCCTACTACGATACCGGTAGGAATGTGCACGATACGGATTGCAGAGTCGGTCTTGTTGACGTGCTGACCACCTGCACCGCTGGAACGGTGAGCGGTGATTTCCAGCTCGACGTCTCGAAGCTCGACAGAGCCGTCATCCTGGAATTCGGGCATTACTTCAACCGATGCAAAGGAGGTCTGGCGTCTGCCGGATGCGTCAAAGGGAGATACGCGCACCAGACGGTGAACGCCGTTCTCACTCTTAAGATAGCCGTATGCGTTGATGCCTTCTACCATGATAGTTGCACTCTTGATGCCTGCTTCTTCGCCGTCCAGCCAGTCCAACAGCTTCACGTTGAAGCCGTGACGCTCACCCCAACGGGTGTACATACGGTAAAGCATCTGTGCCCAGTCCTGTGCCTCAGTACCGCCTGCACCGGGATGGAAGGAAACGATTGCGTTGAGAGAGTCGTATTCGCCGGTAAGCAGAGCGGCAAGACGCTCTTCCTCAGCGGTCTTTTCTACTTCTTCCACGCCTGCCACAACTTCCTCGGTAAAGGATTCGTCGTTTTCTTCGATAGCCAGTTCAGCCAAAGAAAGGGTGTCTTCCAGCAGATTGGTCAGTTTATTGTAACGCTCTACCTTATCCTTCAGCTGCTTCAGCTCCTGCAGGATCTTACTGGATCTCTGCTGATCGCCCCAGAAATTGGGATCGTAGGTGAGCTGTTCCAGCTCGTTGATCTTGGTGGTTGCTTCTTCAATACGCAGAGCCTGCGCCAGTTCGTCCAGATCCTTGCGCATGCCTCTCAGCTTGATTTTTGCTTCTTCTAACTGTATAATCAATGGAATGTCCTCCGTTTTATAGAATCAATGTATATTCGTTTTATCTGTGGGTAATGGGATCGCTGTGGAAGGTACAAATCTCCGCTTCGGGTACAATCGCCGTCAGCATCGCAGTCAGCGCCTCCAAAACAGGATTCTCCGTAAAGAAATGCCCCGCCTCGATGACCTGCATTCCCATATCTGCCGCATCCACCATGCTGTTATAGGACATCGTACCGGTGAGATAGACATCCGCGCCCGCTTTCCATGCAGGCTTGAGGAAGTCCTTTCCGTCACCGCCGACCAATGCCACTTTGTTCACTTCCCTGCCAAGATCCACGGTGTTAAGTGCAGGCACGCCCAAGACAGACTTGACTTTTCTGCAGAATTCTGTCATTGAGGTAGGTTCAATTTCACCGATGCGACCGATGGTAGGAGTCTCGGCATCACCGAAGGGGATTGTGTTCGTCACACCCAGCACCTTGCCCAAGCGATCGTTGACACCGCCCTCCACGATATCCAAACGGGTATGGAAGGAAAAGACCGAAATGCCGTTTGCGATGAGTTTCAGGACCTTGTGAGCTGTAAAGTTCTCCTCATGGACAGCATTCAGAGGCTTGAAGATCATGGGATGGTGGGAAATGATCAAATCGCACCCCTGCTCTATGGCATAATCGACTGCGGCATGGCTGACATCCAAGGTCAACAGAATCTTCTTCACCGATGCCGACAGATCGGGACAGCACATGATGCCGTCATTATCCCATTCACAGGAAAGTGCGAAAGGGATACGTGCCTCCAATCGTTGATAAAGCTCTTTAACTGTCATGGGAACTCCTTTTCACGGCATCCAACCGCGCGGTCAGCGATGCCACCAGCATATTTAAGTCAGGATCTTCCTTGCCTGCTTTGGCAAGTCCGTTCACCTGCTTTTGCAAGCCTCCGATCTGCTTTTGGATCCATTCAGCCAGCAACTCGCCTTTTCCGAATCCGATGAAACTATCCTCAGGGGAAATCGCATAGGGCTCACCCGTATAGGATGCGGCGATCACTACATAGAGTTTTTCCTTTTCTTTGGCAAATCGCTCTTCTTCAATGGCAAATCCGTTTGCCGCAAGCCACAAACGCAGCTCGCGAGCAGAGGTCATCGGCTGCAGGATCAAGCAAATGTCACTATTCTTCACAAATTCAGCCGCTTCCAAAATAGATGCGATCAACTCGCCACCCATACCGCAAATTAAGATATCGGTAGGAGCATATGCCTCGATGCCGGTGAGACCGGGGGTCAGACGGGTAGCAATTTTATCAGAAAGCGCAAATCGACGGATATTGGCTTCTGCACGGGAAAGGGGACCCTCGTTGATATCCGATGCAATCGCGCGAACAGCATTGCCCGAGGAGATCAAATAAATAGGCAGATAGGCATGATCAGTACCTACATCCGCCACCACTGCGCCATTTCGCACCATAGATGCTGCGCACAAAAGGCGAGGGGTCATCTCGGAGCGCAAAGGCAGGCGAACCTCTCGGTCCGCCTGTTTGTTAAGCATTGTTTTCTTTGGATTCAAGGTACTTGTTCAGCTTTTCAACCAGCTCGTCCGCGTCGGTACCGTGAACCATGCAAGCCATTTCAATGGATTCGCCGCGAGAAGCGGGGCAACCCAGGCAGTGCATTCCGATTTCGAAGAAAAACATAGCGGTTTCGATATCGTAATCGAGAACATCGCCGATGATAGATTCTTTAGTAATTTTCATGGATAGATTCATTCCTTTCCCTTTGGTAACACCGATATTGTAGCATATTTCCCTTCGTCTGTCAATCCGCGAGCGAAAATATTTTTTCAAAATTTCATAGAAATTGTTGGAGAAACTACATTTTTCACCGCCCCACTTGAAATTTGCGCAAATTTGTGGTAAACTATCAGTAACAAATTTTGGAGGCATATTCTATGAATTGCATTTTTTGTATGATCGTTGAGGGAAAAATCCCTTCTAAAAAAGCTTACGAGGACGACGAGATCCTTGCGTTTTATGACATCAATCCCCAGGCACCCGTTCACATTCTGGTGATTCCCAAGGTACACATCCCTTCCGTGGACGGCATCAATGCCGAAAACAGCGGTGTAGTAGCGAAGATCTTCCAGAAGATTCCCGAGATCGCCAAATCTGCAGGTCTTGTAAACGGTTACCGTGTGATTTCCAACTGCGGTGCTGACGCTTGTCAGAGCGTTCCTCACCTGCACTTCCACATTCTCGGCGGTGCCCCGCTGTCCGAAAAGATGGCATAACCGATCTATCGAAGTGTCCACCGCGTTCCAATAAAAAAGCCGAGCAAATTGCTCGGCTTTTTTGTGTTGAAAATTTATGCAAGATACATCTTTTCGATTACAACAGGCTCGAGAGGTCTGTCGGAGAAGTTGGTACGAACAGATGCAACCTTATCCACTACATCCATGCCTTCTACAACCTTACCGAAGCCGGCATACTGACCGTCCAGATAAGCCGCATCAGCGTGGCAGATGAAGAACTGGGAAGATGCGCTGTTGGGGTTCTGAGAACGAGCCATAGAAATAACACCGCGTGCATGATGAATGGTGTTTTTCACGCCATTGATGAGAAACTCACCCTTGATACGCTTCTGATTGGGATCGCCGTAACCGGTACCGGTGGGGTCGCCGCCCTGGATCATGAAGCCGCTGATAACGCGGTGGAAGATCAGGCCGTCGTAAAAGCCCTCATCGGCCAGGGTAACAAAATTTTCGACGGTGATGGGAGCCACATCGGGATACAGC
>JAZRIH010000034.1:0-2260 GCA_045645175.1 Eubacteriales bacterium
CCGGTACCGGTGCAGCTCCCGTAGTTGCAAAGATTGCAAAGGATATGGGCATTCTGACCGTTGCAGTTGTTACTAAGCCCTTCGGTTTCGAGGGTCCCAGAAGAATGAAGCAGGCTGAGGCTGGTATTTCCAACCTGCGTGCAAACGTAGACTCTCTGCTGGTAATCCCCAACGAGCGTCTGAAGCAGATCAGCACCAACCGCATCACCTTCTTGAACGCATTCTCTGAAGCAGATAACGTTCTGAAGCACGGTGTTCAGTCTATCGCTGACCTGGTAACCTCTTTTGGTGTTATCAACCTTGACTTTGCTGACGTTACCACCATCATGAAGGATGCCGGCATGGCTCACATGGGTGTTGGCGCTGCTCAGGGTAAGGAAAAGGCTGCTGAGGCTGCACGTGCAGCAATCTCCAGCCCTCTGCTGGAAACCTCCATTTCCGGTGCACGCGGTATCCTGGTTAACATCACCTGCTCTGCAGACCTGGGTCTGGAAGAGATGGACATTGCAACCAGCATGATCACCAGCGAAGCTTCTCCCGATGCTACCATCATCTGGGGTGCGATCATCAACGAGGATCTGGAAGACGAAATGCAGATCACCGTTATCGCTACCGGTTTCGTTGAAGAGGAAAAGGACAGCCTGTCTGCTCCTGAGGCAGCAAAGCCCTCTCTTAGCGAGATCGTAACCAAGAATGAAACTTCCTTCGACGCTCCCAGCAAGTCTGACAGCCGTCTGGATGACATCTTCCTGCTGAACCGCAAGAAGTAATTACATGTTCAAAGAGCCTGCGTCATGCAGGCTCTTTTTACCGAAAGGAAACAATATGATCAAGCGTTTTATTTCTTATTACAAGCCCCATATGGGCGTATTTATTGCAGACCTTGCTTGTGCGCTGGCACTTGCAGCAATCGATCTGTTCTACCCCATGATCACCCGAAATATTCTCAATGTCTATATTCCCGATAAAAATATGCGGTTGCTTCTGATTTGGTCGGGCATTGCAGTGGGATTGTATGTGCTGAAAATGGGCTTTAACTTCTTCGTCACTTATTACGGTCACGTTATGGGTGTACGGATGCAGTCGGATATGCGTAAAAAGGTATTCTCTCATCTGCAGGATTTGCCTTTTTCTTACTATGATGACCACAAAACCGGTACCATCATGTCCCGAGTAGTCAATGACCTCTTTGACATTTCCGAGCTTGCTCATCACGGTCCCGAAGACCTGTTCCTGTCAATGGTTCTGCTGGTCGGCTCGTTCATTTTGATGGCAGGAATCAATCTGCCCTTGACTTTGATTGTGTTTGCGGCTCTTCCCATTTTCCTGGGCTACACCATGCACAAGCGAATCGATATGTCCAAAGCCTTCAAGGCAAATAAGGTAGAGATCGGCGAGGTCAATGCCGCATTGGAAAACAGCCTTTCGGGCATTCGAGTTGCCAAATCCTATACCAATAAGGTATACGAAGAAAACCGCTTCGATACTCGCAACCAGCGTTTTGTAGCGGCGAATCGACGCTCCTATAAGGTAATGGGTCAATTCCATACCATTACCGGATTTATGACCGACTTCCTCAATTTGGTTGTAATGATCTCGGGTGGTATCTTTGTTTACAACGGCTGGATCCTGGTAGGCGACTTTGCGGCGTTTATCATCTTCGTTAACGTATTCATGAACCCCATCCGCCGTCTGATCTCTTTCGTGGAGCAGTATCAGAATGGCATGGCAGGCTTCGTGCGCTTTACCGAAATTATGGACGAGGAAGGGGAGAAGGAATCCCCCAATGCCATCACCGTAGATCGCTTGGAGGGTGAGATTGCGCTGGAAGGCGTTACATTCGCCTATGACAGCCACAAGAATATCCTTACCAACTTCAACTTATCCATTCCTAAGGGCGAGCGTGTGGCGTTGGTTGGCCCCTCTGGCGCAGGCAAAACTACCATCTGTAACATTATCCCTCGCTTCTATCCTATTTCCACAGGCAAGATCACCATCGACGGCATCGATACCGCCGATATGACCTTGGAATCTCTCCGTAAGAATATCGGCATGGTTGCACAGGATGTATTCCTCTTCACCGGCACGATCTATGAGAACATCGCTTACGGTAAGCCGAATGCTACTCGTGAAGAAGTGGAGAAGGCGGCTAAGGAAGCCAATATCCACGAGTTTATCACCACTCTCCCCGATGGCTATGACACCTTTGTGGGCGAACGTGGCGTAAAACAAGTCGGATCGTAGCCATGTCGTTCTGTGA